>NZ_CEVIVC010000204.1:0-6284 GCF_982290645.1 Protofrankia sp. CiP1_Cm_nod4 | reverse complement strand
GCCGTGCAGGTAGCGGCGGGCACCGGCACCGATCGGTTCCCACAGCAGCCGGGCCGCCGCGGACACGAACTCCGCGATGGCCGGGTCCGGTTCCGGTGGCGGCACGGGGGTCGTCGTCGGCGGCACGGGGGTCGTCGTCGGCGACGCGGGGGTCGTCGTCGGCGACGCGGGGCGTGGCACGAGCGGGCCGTGCGCGCCGGGCCGGCGAGGCATCCGGACGGGGTCGGCGGAGGTGGGCGGGTCCAGGCCGGTGCGGCGGGCAAGTTCGGTGAGGGCGGCGCGGACGTCCATCCCGCTGGAAATCATGAGGAGGTCGATGGCGGTGCCGCCTTCGCCGCAGGCGTGGCACTTCCACCGTTGATGGCCGCGGGCACCGGGGTAGATGCCCATGCTGGGGTTGTTGTCGGGATGGGCGGGGTTGGGGCAGTGCCAGCGCGCGCCGGCGCCCCGGCCGCGCGGCTCACCGCAGATCTCGGTGGCCAGCGCGGGCAGGTCGGTGGCAGCCAGGACGGCGTCCCGGTCGATTCTCGGCATCACACATTCCTCGATTCGCGGACGCAGGCTCCTCGCGTCCCCGCTGTGTGAAGACGGAAAGGCAGAGCGGAACCAGCGCCGGCCGGTTTACGCACGCATGCCGGCACGTTTCAGGCACGAGCGACCCGGGACACCGGGTCCGCTGTGACCGGCACCTGCCAGCACACACTGAGCTGCGGCGATGAGCGGGACGATGGCCCCCGATACGTCGGCGATGACACCTGCCGGCTCCTTTTCCGCGCCGCTGCTATGGCGATGACGGCGCGGAGGATTCTGGCGATGCGCGGGTTTGCCGCGATGTGTGTGGCGGTGCGTGTTGTGATGGCTCCGGTGGTGATACCGGTGCGGACCGTTGCCTGCCATGACGTACACCCACATCTCGATCGCCGAGCCGGCGGGATTCGTCCCGCGGACGGCGGTGTTGCGGGCCTGGCAGGCCGACTGGGACCGCTGGCAGCACGGCGCGCAGGCCCGCGACGCCCTGCGCCGTTGGGCGGCTGACCCGCTTCTTGCCCCGCACACCGGTTCGATTGCCGTGCTGCTGGCGGCCTGCGGCCGGGACCGGCAGGTACCCACCACGACCGCGGACACCCGCCTGCACCGGCTGATCCGCCATGCGTGCGACGGTGACCCGGCCGCCGGGCGGGTGGTGCTGGAACGGGTGATGCCCGCGTTGACCGTCCAGGCGGCCCGCTGGGCCACCCGGTCGCCGATGCCGTTCTCGGCCGCGCTCACCGAGCTGGTGGCCAGCGCCTGGCTGGTCATCGCGACCTATCCGGTGGACCGACGGCCGGTGAAAATCGCGGCGAACGTGGTCCGCGACACCGTCTACCAGCTACACGGCTACGTCCCGGTTCTCGACCGGCTGACGGTCACCTGCCCGCAGCCGGTGGAACGCCCCGCCCGGCTCGACGGCCGGCCCGCCGACGCATCCGATCCCCTCGCCGACCTGTTCGACGTCGTCACCGACGGGCTGGCACACGGAGTTCCCGTCCCGGCCCTGCAGACCGTCGCGGAGCTCGCGGCCGGTTTCTCCCAGACCGAGATCGCCGCCCGGGCGGGGATCACTGTCCGGGGGGTGCGGGCCCGCCGGGACCGGGCGGTCCGCGCGCTCGCCGCCGTGGTGGCCGCCGACCAGGCCGGGGGCCGGTCATGACCGGCAGCGGGGGTGGCCTGCTGCTGGCCGGCGCGGACATCGTGCTGCTCGCCACCATCCTGGGCCTGACCGGGACGACCATGGCGGTGTGGGTCGGCGCGCAGCTGGCCGCGGTGCTCTTCGGCGGCCACCGGCCCGTGCCGGCGGGGCTACGGGACACCCTCGCGGCCCTGCCCGGCCTGGCCGTCCATCCGGCCGATCCCCGACAGGCCTGGCCGCAGCCGGTCGCCGCGGGCCTGCCCGGCCCGGCCGGCTACTGGACGGCCGCTCTCGTCCCGCTGGCCGTCGTGCTCCTCACCATCGCGGTCGTGGTGACGGCGGCCGGGTGGGGTGGGGCCGGGGTGGCCTGCCGGCGGCGGATGGGCCTGAACCCCGAGGCCCGGTTCGCCCGCGTCTGGGAGCTGATGCCGCTGTGGGTGTCCGCTCCCACCCCCGGCCGGATGATCCTCGGGACGGTACGGACCGGAGGCGTCCGCCGGCTGCTGGCCACGGAGGCACCGGCCGGGCCCCTGGACCGGTCGGTGCCCCGGCTGCTGCGCCGGCGGGTGGAACGTCGCCGCGGTGGCCGGGGCGCGGTGGTCGTAGTCGGCCCGTCCCAGTGCGGGAAGACGTCGGCGTGCGCGATCCCGGCCATCCTGGAATGGGACGGGCCGCTGATCGCCCTATCGGTGAAGGCCGACCTGATGGGCGCCACCCTGGACCGGCGCCGCCGTCTCGGCGAGGTGCGGGTGTTCGACCCCACCGGGATCACCGGGGAGAACTCGTCGGCCTGGTCGCCGCTGCGCGACGCGCGCCGTCTCGCCGGGGCCCAGCAGGCCGCCCGGTCGATCGCGAACAGCACCGACTGGAACACCGGCGCGTCCGGGGACATGAGCTTCTGGGTCGCCGCGGCCGAGGACCTCCTCACCGTGCTGTTCTGGACCGCCGCCCACACCGGCCTGGGCATGGACAGCGTCGTCGGCTGGATCCTGGGCATGGACAAGGACACCGTCCTGCGCTTCCTGTCGGCGTTCGCCGGCCACACCGACCCGGACATCGCCGCCGAGGGCCAGCAGATGCTGGACGGGTTCACCGCGGTGTGGAAAACCGACCAGCGGCAGATCTCCTCGGTGTACCTGGTGGCCCGGCAGATGATCCGCCCCTGGCAGGAACCGGCGGTGGCCCGCTCCGCCGCCCACCCGACCATCGACCTCCCCTGGCTCCTCGGCGGCCAGCCCCGCGAACACGGCCAGGCCGGCGGCGGTAACAGTCTGTTCCTCTGCGCGGACCTGGACGAGGCCGACCGGCTCGCCCCCGTCCTCGGCGGCCTCGTCGACGACCTGATCCGCGACGTCTACGCCCAGGTCGCCCGCACCGGACAGCCCCTGGACCCGCCGCTGCTCGTCGTCATCGACGAGGCCGGGAACTGGCCGATGCGCAACCTGCCCGGACGGATCTCCACCTGCGCCGGCATGGGCATCCAACTGCTGCTCGTCTACCAGAGCAAGGCCCAGATCGACGCCGCCTACGGCACCCGCGCCGACATCGTCCTGTCCAACGCCGTCACCAAAATCTTCTTCTCCGGGCTGTCGGACACCGCCAGCCTCGACTACGCCGCCAGCCTGCTCGGCAGCGAACACATCCCGGCCCGCTCCGTCTCCGCCGACCTCGCGCCGGTCGGGGCCGCCCGCCGCGGGATCTCCGCCGCGCCGACCCGGCTGGAACTCCTGCCATCCGCGCTACTGCGCCAGGTCGCCCCCGGCCAGGCCCTGCTCATCCACCACACCCTGCCCCCCGCACACCTGCACGGCCGCTACTGGTTCCGCGACCCGCAACTGCGCGCCCTCGCCACCGGCGAACCCCCGGACACCGACCGCCCGCGCTCCCTGGCGCGGACGCGGCTGCGGCGTCCGCTGGCCCGGGCGGCCGGCTGGTTCCGGCGGGCCGGGTCATGAACCGGCCCGATCCCGACCGGCACGGCCCGGACAACTCCGTGGCGACGCCTGGGACGCCTGGGACGCCTGGGACGCCTGGGACGCCTGGGACGCCTGGGACGCCCAGTCTGGATGGCATCGCGGCGGTCATCGACCCGGACATCGCACCGGTCATCGCCGCAGCTCAGCCGGCGGATCCCTGGACGGCGCCACCTGCCGACACGAGCGGGTGGACGCCCGCGCGTCCGTACGGCGGGCCGGTGGTTCTCACCACCGTCGAGGGCGCCTGGCGGGTCGGCGCCGACCTGCGCACCGGGATGTGCGTGGCGATCCACACGCCCGGGCCGGCCGTCGCGGACACCCTGTTCGACACACCGGACACCCCGGACGTGCTGGACGCGCCGGTTGTCACCGCCGCGTCCAGTTGGGAACTGGAGTCCCGACTCGGCTGGGTCCTGCCGGATACGGCGCACAGCGCGGTCCGGGCCAGCCGCGCCGTTCTCACCGCGCCGACCCCCGGCAGCGCACCGGCCCACGACGCGGCAGCGGATCCAGGCCCGGATCCAGATCCGGCGGGCGAGCGGATGCCGTCCCCGTCCGGCCTGGTGCACGTGCCGGGCCGGCGCGCCACGACCTACCGGCGCGCTCTGGCCGCCTCCCGGGTGGCGCACGCCTGGACGCTGGACGGTCTGGACAACCCCGCCGACCGCTTCCGCGTCGACATCGTCGCGCTACGGTCCGCTGCCGTCGGCAGAGGGCTCTTCCCGGGCCGGCGGATGCTGGTCTACCGGCTGCGCCACAACCACCGGGTGGTCTTCGCCGGGGATGACATCGAGGTCCCCGCCGGTCTCGACGTTCCCGGCGACAACACGTTGCGCAAGTTGCTCGGGATGCTCCTCGACCCGCCACCAGACACGACGCTTACCCCCCGCCAGCAGGCGTTCCTCACCCGGCATGCCGACGAGCTCCGCAGCCTCACCGTCACCGTGCCCGCCCCGTACGAGGCGGGCAGCCGGGTCGTGGTGCGCCTGCCCGACGGCACACAGGCGACCGGTACGGTCCTCGACCGGATCCCCGACCGGACCCGGGCCGGCGCGGTCCGCTCCTACGGCTGGCGTCCGGACCGTGCACGCCTGCCCGGGCACCCCTGGCAGGCCGACACCTGCCACCGCAACCGGATCGTCAGCCCGGCCGGCGCGGTCACCGCCACCCTGCTGCCCCCCGACCCCGGACTGGACGGCCACCCCGACGGCCACCCGGCAGGACTGCCCCTGCCCTACCAGACGACCGTCACCTACCTCACCGACGACGGCCGTACCCGCACCGGACAGACCATCCGCGCAACACCTACCGCCGACGGCTACACCTACCTGGTCCGCTTCCCCGACGCGCCGCGCGCACCGCTCGCGCTGGACGGCCAGGACCTGGTCCCGGCCGCCGGCACCGCCTGGCGCTCGCTGGAGGACATGCTGCACGCCCGGCTGGCCGACGGCCACGCGCCCGTCCAGCCCGGGGAGGTTCTCGCCCTCGGCGCGCGCTGCGTCGCCGTCCACCCGGATCCGGACGGCACGATGTCCACCCGCCCGATCCACCTCCCGGCGCGTCCGCATCCGGAGGCAGGCACGCCAGTGATCCGTCCCCCTGCTGGACCCGCCACCGCTCCCGGCACGGCAACACCCGTCACCACCACGGTCCACGGCTCTATACCGGCCGATCGGGACAGCGCCGACGCACCATCCCACCCTTACGCGGACGGCACCGGCCCGAGTTTCGACACGCCTTTTCCGCGGCCGTAAACCCCCGGCATCCCCGGCCGCCGCTTTCTTTTCGTCCGCCGTTGCCATAACCGAAAAGTCCCGAGGATACCGATGTATCTGGCCGACGAATCCCCGGTGAAATTCATCACCACAGGCTGCTGGTGGGCCATCTCTCACCATCCGACCACCGGGATCTACACCGCGAACGCCTTCCCCCGCACCGGTAACTGGTTCACCGTCACCGCCAACGCCGCCCCACATCCCGGCCCGTTGCTGCGCGTCCAGGCCGTCAACGGCTGGCATCTCGCGGAACGACTCGGGTTCCCGCTGCCCACGGACGTCCCCGAGGTTCTCCGGGACCTAGCCCTCGCCTACCAGCCCCACCCCGACCCGACCCAGGTGACCGGCAGCGACACCCTGGTCGTCCCGCTGTCGTTCCGCCCATCGCGGACGAGCCGGGTCGACCTGTACGGGGACCGCGCCGGCACCTACGGGCGGCTGATGCACGCCAGCACCCCGGCGCGGACCTGGACCGACGGCACCGTCCAGATCGATGTCCTCCCCACCGCCCCGGTCACCATCGGGGACACGCCCCGCTACCAGCTCGGCTACCGCATCTGGCACGACCAGACCGTGGTCATCGCCGCGGACGACATCACCGTGCCGATCACCGACGACCCCCGTGGCGACGACACGCTGCGAGCGATCGTCGACCGCACCGTCCACGCCCGGCACGACCGCCTCTCTCCCCGGCAGCGGGACTTCCTCGACACCCACGGCGAGGAACTGTCCGACGCCCTCATCCCACCCGAGGCCCCTTACCCGCCCGGCGTCCGCGTCGCGGTCACCGCCCGGGACGGGCAGGCAGCCACCACCGGGATCGTCACCGGCACGGTCACCGACCCTGACGGCACGGTCATCGAC
>NZ_CEVIVC010000203.1:2075-6770 GCF_982290645.1 Protofrankia sp. CiP1_Cm_nod4 | reverse complement strand
GTGGTGAACAGGGAGGGCAGGGTGGAGGTGTGGGCGGTTCGCAGGTCGGCCAGGGTGACGGTGAAGGCGTCCTGGACCTCGAGGGTGTCGCCGTCGACCACGCCGATGCGCCGACACGGCAGTCCGCGGGCGGCGCACATGTCGGTGAAGCGCAGTTCCTCGGAGCGGGCCACGGCCACCACCGCGCGGCCCGCCGACTCGCTGAACAGCTCGGTGAACAGGTCCGCGTCCCGGGGGAAGACGATCCGGGCGCCGTGCCCGCCCCGCAGGCAGGACTCGACCAGTGCCTGCGCCAGCCCGCCGTCGGAGAGGTCGTGCGCCGCGGTGAGCATCCCGTCGCGGGAGCCGGCGACCAGGATCTCGGCGAGCAGCTTCTCGGCCGCGAGGTCGACGGCGGGCGGGCGCCCGCCGAGGTGACGGTGGGTCACCCAGGCCCACTCTGAGCCGCCGAACTCCTCCCGGGTCCGCCCGAGCAGCAGCAGCGAGTCACCCTCGTCCGTGAAGCCGATCGGGACCCGCCGGGCCACGTCGTCGAACAGGCCGAGGACGCCGACGACCGGCGTCGGGTTGATCGGCGTGGCGCCGGTCTGGTTGTAGAACGACACGTTCCCGCCGGTGACCGGCAGACCGAGCCGGCGGCAGGCGTCCGCGAGGCCCCGGCAGGCCTCGGCGAACTGCCACATGACCTCCGGGTCCTCGGGGGAGCCGAAGTTCAGGCAGTTGGTCACCGCGATCGGTGTGGCCCCGGCCGCGGCCACGTTGCGGCACGCCTCGGCCAGGGCGAGCTGCGCGCCCGCGAACGGGTCGAGCCGGGTGTAGCGGCCGTTGCCGTCCGTGGCCAGCGCGATGCCGAGGCCCGTCTCCTCCGAGAGCCTGACCACCCCGGCGTCCTCGGGCTGCGCGAGCACGGTGTTCGCCTGCACGTACCGGTCGTACTGGTCGGTCACCCACGCCTTCGAGCACAGGTTCGGCGAGGCGATCATGGTCAGCAGGGTGGCGCGCAGCTCGTCCCCGGTGCTCGGGCGCGGCAGTGCCGCCGGGTCGTCCAGCCGCAGGGCGTCGAGGTCCGCCGGCCGGCGCACCGGCCGGTCGTAGACGGGCCCGTCGTCGGCGAGCGAGCCGGGCGGGACGTCGACGACGACCTCACCGTGCCAGCGGACGACGAGGCGCCCGCTGTCGGTGACCGTCCCGATCCTGGTGGCCAGCACACCCCAGCGTTCGGCGAGCGCGAGCACCTCGGGCAGCGCGTCCGGGGTGACGATCGCGAGCATCCGCTCCTGGGACTCGCTGGCGAGGATCTCGTGCGGCGCCATCGACGCCTCGCGCAGCGGGACGAGACCGAGGTCGACCGCCATCCCGCCGGGGCCGCCGGCGGCGAGCCCGGCCGCGGTCGTCTCGGTCAGCGCGCAGGTCAGCCCGGCCCCGCCGAGGTCCTGGATGCCGACGACGAAGCCGCGGTCGAACAGCTCCAGGCAGCACTCGATGAGGATCTTCTCGGTGAACGGGTCGCCGACCTGGACGGACGGCCGGCGCGCCGGCCCGCCGCCCTCGTCGAAGGTCGCCGACGCCAGCACGGACACGCCGCCGATGCCGTCCCGGCCGGTCTTGGCGCCGAGCAGGACGACCGCGTTGCCGACCCCGGTCGCCGCCGACGTCTGCACCCGGCCGACCGGCAGCACGCCGACGCACAGCGCGTTGACCAGCGGATTTCCCTGGTAGGACGGGTCGAAGACGACCTCCCCGCCGATCGTGGGCAGGCCGAGGCAGTTGCCGTAGCCGCCGATGCCCGCGACCACCCCGGGCAGCACCCGGGCGGTGTCGGGGGCGTCGGCGTCCCCGAAGCGCAACGGGTCGAGGACGGCGACCGGCCGGGCGCCCATGGTGAGGATGTCGCGGACGATCCCGCCGACGCCGGTCGCCGCGCCCTGGTACGGCTCGACGAAGCTCGGGTGGTTGTGCGACTCGATCTTGAATGTGACGGCGAGCCCCTCGCCGACCGCGACCACCCCGGCGTTCTCGCCCATGCCGACGAGCAGCCGGTCACCCGCGGGCGTGTCGCGGAACTGGCGCAGGTGCACCTTGGACGACTTGTACGAACAGTGCTCGCTCCACATCACCGAGTACATGGCAAGCTCGGCGTCGGACGGCGTGCGCCCGAGCGTGCTGACGATACGGGCATACTCGTCGTCAGTAAGCCCGAGCTCATGGTAGGGCTGCGCGGTCGCGCCAGGCACAACAGCGTCGGAAAGCAGCGTGGACGGGACGGTGGGTGCGGTCGGTGTACCGGTCACGCCACCCATCTTCCCGGACGCTTCCCGGTGAAGCCGCCCAGCGCCCGCAAGCCCGGCCAGCCCCAGGCATCCCGCCAGGACGAACCCGATCGGGCCAGGTCAACGATGCCCTGACTGGTGAGCCTCGACCAAGGTAGGTCACCCCCATCCGCAGCTTTCCAGCGGCGCCGGGCCTGGCTGCGCCCATGTCCGACATGATCACTACTGCGTCCAGCCGGCCGGCGTCGCCGACAGCCGCTGGCACCGTTTCCAGACAGATCCAGATCTGGCGCTGAGTCCCCCAGGTCGTCACAGCCCGCGTTCCACGCTCCTGGCATTACCCGCTCCACAGGTCCAACTGTCAGCCCTCCATCACACAAGTCCATCACCCAAGCTTGACTCCAAAATTTGTATGTAGACTGATTGAAGTTGTGAGATGGGAGTGTGATGACGAGCCTCCAGAGCGAGTTCGACGAGGCACTCGTACGCCTCCGGCGCGCCGGTACGGACCTGCAAACCGTAGAAGTGAAGGCATCCGCTGGAGGACTGCCCAGATCGGCTGCCGAGACCGTGTCGGCCTTCGCGAACTCCCAAGGAGGCCTGCTGATCCTCGGACTCGACGAGTCAAAGGGGTTCCGGCCGGTGGAGACCGACGTGTCGAAGCTCGCGAACGATCTCGCCTCAGCTTGTACCGACCAACTTGAGCCGCCGATTCGACCCGAGATCGATATCGTCGAGGTAGATGGTCAACCCGTTGTAGTAGCACGGGTGGACGAGATACCCGCCGATCGCAAGCCATGCCATGTGAAGGCGCGCGGTATGGATCGCGGCTCATATATCCGTACGCACGACGGTGACCGCGTGCTGTCAAGGAACCAGCGCAGTATCAGGACTGCTTGCTGGTGGCGGATCAGCGCGCGGGTATCGGTGTGGGTGCCGCGTCGGGTGCGTTCCGCGGCGAGTAAACCCTCCAGAAACTCAACGGTTTCCTCGCGTGATGGCAACACGGCCGTATATGTCACACTCACCGGGACGCGGAACCTTTCTAAGGCTGATCTTTGGTCGGAGCAGTCTTCTTAGCGGGGTCCCGCGTCTTCTTGTTGAATCGTCAGTTCCCGGGCGTGTCAGCTATGGAGAGTGTCGGTCGCGGACAGTCATGAGTCGTTACGCGGAAAGGCTCAATCTTATCGCACCTCATCGGATCCTCGGGCAGCTCAAGGAATTTGCCAAGAGGCCACGCGACGTGCTAACTACTCCGAGAACACTTCCGGCCAACTTTCGTCGGCATTCTCGAGATCTTCATAATCTCCTGTTTCGAGAGGCGCTCAGACTTCGGCACTCAGGAATCATAATAAAGTAACACATACATCCTCGGGAGCGTCTTCGCAGGCCACGGGCCCGTGGAAGGCTCAAGGTGCACAGGCTGCTTCATTCCGGCTTCTAAACCGCCATCGGCCGCCAAGAGAGAGGCGGAACCGAACGGAGAGCCGGGAGCCGCGTCAGGAGTGGCCGTAGGGCTCCGGGCCGGCGGCGTCCCAGGCTGGGGCGGCCTGGGCGGGATCGTCCGGGACCGAGCCCGGCGGATGCGCGGCGACGCCGACCAGCTCCAGGTCGGCGGACCCCGCGTCGCCCGGGTCGTCGTCGTACACGATCGACTCCGGGTGCGCGGACGGCGCCACCAGCGCCTCCGAGTGGGCGCCGCAGCCGTGGTCGAGCGCGGTCACCCGGCCGTCGTCCGGCGCCATCTCGTTCGCGCACACCCCGAACACCTGCCCCAGTGCGCCGGCGAGACGCACGTGGAAACCGCAGGTCCGGCAGGCGGCGGGGGCGACCCGGGCGATGGACGCCTCCGGGCCGGACTCACCGGCATACCAGCGGGCCAGCGCATCGTCACGACCCGTCACTGACAGCAGACGCGGACGGCCGAGGCCGAGTTCGTGCCACGCGTCGGTGTCGACGAACTCCTCGACGTCGCCGAGACGCAGCGTCAGGCGCGGGTCGTCCACGGCGGTCGGCAGCAGGTCGCCGACGCCGACGTCACCGGGGCGCAGCCGCTGGGACCACGGCACCCACTGCGGGGCGGTCAGCGCACCCTCGCCGGGCAGCAGCACCACGTCGTCCACGGTGGCCTTGCGCATACGCGCGGCGCGCGTGACCACCACCGTCCAGACCCAGTTCGGGTAGGCGCGTGACCGGCAGGCGAAACGGTGCAGGACAAGCCGTTCGCCGTCGGCCTCGACACCGAGATGCTCACCGACCAGACCGGGATCACCGGCCTCGGCGAACGCGGCGGCCCGGGCCTGCTCGACGGCCGCGGCACACACGGCGTCCAGCACGGGTGGGCGCGGCGCCCGGGGTGCGCGCGGGGTCCGGGGTGAGGCGGACGGCCGGCTCGCCCGAGCGGCCCGCGCCGGCCGGTCGCCCC
>NZ_CEVIVC010000203.1:0-1680 GCF_982290645.1 Protofrankia sp. CiP1_Cm_nod4 | reverse complement strand
TCAACAGGCCGGTCCGGGTCAACAGGCCGGTCCGGGTCAACAGGCCGGTCCGGGTCAACAGGCCGGTCCGGGTCAACAGGCCGGTCCGGGTCGACGGGCCGGTCCAGGTCGACGGGCCGGTCAGGATCGACGGGCACCGTTGCGTCCCCGCTCACCGGTGCCGGGGGTGCTGCCGGGCCGAGCTGTACATCCTGAGCCTCCACGCACGTATTGTCGCCTACACGTTCCGGAACTGCGCTGCGTGGTCGTGATGGCTCTCCTGGGGGGGAGGACACTCAGCATGGTGAACGTGGGTGCCGGTGTCGCCAGGAGGGTGCGGAGGCTGCGGGCCTCCGCCCGCCGGGGCGGCGCCGAACAGTCCGGGCTCGCCTCCCTGGTGGAGCTCTCGTTCGTCAACGCGGCCGGGGACGCGCTGGTCACGGTAGCACTCGCCGGCTCACTTTTCTTCGCGGTACCCACCGGTGAGGCGCGTTCGAAAGTCGCCCTGTACCTGTTGATCACGATGGTGCCGTTCGTCCTGCTGGCACCGGTGATCGGCCCGGTGCTGGACAGGTTCGCCTATGGCCGCCGGACCGCCCTGGCCGCGATCTGCCTGGCCCGCGGCATGCTCGCCTGGCAGCTCGCGAGCTCCCTCGACGGAGTGGCGGTCTACCCGCTGGCGCTCGGGCTGCTGATGCTGTCCCGGTCGTTCGGGGTGGCCCGCAGCGCGGTCATCCCGCGGGTGACCCCCCGGGAACTGACCCTGGTGAAGGTCAACTCCCGGATCTCCCTGGTCAACATCGTGGCCGGGGCGGTGGCGGCCCCGCTCGGGCTCGGTATCGCCAACATTCCCTACATCGGCTACCCGTGGGTGCTGCGGATCTGCGCCATCGTCTACATGACGGGTGTTCTGCTCGCCTTCAACCTGCCCGGACACGTCGACTCCGCCGCGGGTGAGAAACGCGCCGTCCTCGGGGCGGGCCGCTTCCGCCCGCACCGGGACATCACCGGCCGGCTGCGCCGCGCGCTCGGCGGGCTGCCGGTGGCCCTGCGCGCCTCGCTGGTGCTGCGCGGCCTGGTCGGGTTCCTCACCTTCTACCTGGCGTTCCTGCTGCGGACCAGCGGCGGCAACAACCTGTGGCTGGCCGGGCTGGCGATCTGCGCCGGGGTGGGCAGCGGCCTGGGCGTGTTCGTCGGCGGCCGTCTCGGCCGTAAACGGCCGGAAGCGCTGCTGATGCTGTCGCTGCTGATGGCCGCCGGCGGCTGCCTGGGCGCTGCCGTCAACTACACCAAGCTGACCTCGCTGCTCGCGGCCCTGCTGGTCACCATGGCCAGCTCGACCGGCAAGCTCGGGCTGGACGCCATCATCCAGCGGGACGTCGCCGAGGACACCCGCAACTCGGCGTTCGCCCGCTCGGAGACCGCGATGCAGCTCGCCTGGGTCGCCGGCGGCGCGACCGGCCTGATCGAGATGCCCGGCACGCTCGGCTTCGCCGCCGCGTCCGCGGTGGTCCTGGGCACGATGTTCGTGGAGACCCGGGCCCTGCACCGTTCCCGGGCCGCGGCCCGGGAACGTCACAATGTCCCGTACGCCCCGGCAGCCCCGCACGGCCCGCACGCCGCCGCAGCCCCGTACGGCCCGGCCACCCCGTCCATGGCCCACTTCGACCCGGGGGCGCCCACCCAGCCGCAGGCCCCGCC
>NZ_CEVIVC010000202.1:4155-7014 GCF_982290645.1 Protofrankia sp. CiP1_Cm_nod4 | reverse complement strand
AGTACGACGTCGCCAGGCGGACGCCCGGCCGGGAGAACAGCTCCCACAGGGTGGGGGTGACCCGGTAGAGGTTGCTGAACACCTCCACCCGCAGGCCGGCCGCCAGCGAGTGTGTCACCAGCGCGGGGAAGGCCGGGTGCATGGTCGGCTCGCCGCCGATGAACTGAACCATCTCAATGCCGTGGCCGGCGGCGTCCTCGATGAGACGCCTCCAGTCGGCGGCGGTCATTGTTCCGTGGCTGCCGCGTGGGGATGCGTCCGCGTAGCAGTGGACGCACGCGAGCTGACAACGCCCGGTGATCTCCAGCCACAGGAACCGGGCCGGAAAAGTAGCTTCAGGGATCACGTGCCGCTCCGTTTCTGGGAATATGGCCGACCGTCAGGCCCGCTCCGGCCTGGCGGCCCGTTCGCGCCCCAGGCGCGGGCCAGCGCGATGTGGACCGTTTCCAACGCCGCGTTCTGCCCGGCGGCGAAGGCCAGCGCCTCGGCCTCGGTCACCCCGCCGCCGGCCCGCCACCGGGGACATCGTCAGCCCGGTCGGAACCACTGACGCAAGTTCACAGGAATCGTTCAGCCAGGACGAGGGCACCGGCGGGGCTGTGAAGGGGCACTTTGGTTCGTCAAGGCAGTTCTCGGGGCAGTTTGGGGGCAGCTACGACGCCTGCGGAACGTCAGGACAGTCCGACCGGCTGGCTGCTGCTGGCTGTGCAAGAATTTCTTCGTCAGCTATCGGAGGTACGCCCCATGCCAGATCCCAAGCCCAACGACCTGCTTCGCCATGCCCGTCTGAGGCTCGATTCAATGCGCTCACCAGGTGAAAATATTAGTCGTCAAGAACTAGCGGATCTTGTCGCTTCATGGATCTTCCAAGAAAAGGACGGTCGAGTTGTACCTATCGACGATCATTATATCGGAAAACTCGAGCGTGGTGTAGTCAGATGGCCTCAGGAGGACTACCGTTCCGCGTTGCGCGCTATCTTCGGCGCTAAAACGGATTCCGAACTCGGATTCTACCGAAGACGGCGGGCCGAGAGCGTTCGGCCCGCTGGATTTACCGAGAACCGTCGTCAAGCCCTCGCCGCCGGGGCCGCCACTTTAGGACTGGCCGCCGCCGGTGGCCCGTTGCCTTGGATGTCCTCCAGCGCCTCCGCCATGCTGGGTGATGCAGAGCTTCGGGTTGGCAGCGAGGAAGTGGAACTGTTGCGGTCCGCCGCCGCCGACCTGGACGCCATCGACCAGCGCTTCGGCGGTGATCGGCTGTGGCGATCAGCCCGCGCTCAGTTGCTGTGGCTTCACCGTCTGCTCGACCAAGGCACCTACACCGATGGCATCAGCCAGGAACTACACAGCATCACCGGTCAACTGACCACATCGCTGGGCTGGTTCTGCTACGACGCCGGCCGGCAGACCGAGGCCAGGGTGTACTTCTCCGAGGCGCTCAACACCGCGATGCTCGCCGGCGACGACGCTCTGGCCACCCGCACCCTGTCCAACATGGCCCGCCAGTCCGTGGATCTGGGTAAGGCCCGCGAAGCCGTGCGCTTCGCCCGCATCGCCCAGGCTCACGCAGCCGAATGGTCCGCCCCGCCGCGGGTCGCAGCCCTGCTGGCCATCCGCGAGGCCCAGGGCCACGCGCGGCTCGGCGATGACGTCTCCGCCGGAAGCGCGATCAAACGTGCCTGGACCCACTTCGAGCATGGTTCCAGTCAGCGTGATCCTGACTGGACTGCCTTCCTCAACCAGGCCGAACTCACCTGTCTGGAAGGCATGTGTCGCCTTGACCTCGGTCAGCACAACCAGTCGGTGAAACTGCTGGACCGCTCCGCCGAACTCCAGGACATCGAGCACTCCCGCAACCGAGGGATGTGCCTGGCCCGGTTGGCTTATGCAGCCCTGCAGAACCGCGACCTCGACCACACCGTGGCAGCCGCCGAGGAATCACTGCGGCTCGTCGACGGCGGTATGAGCTCCACTCGGAACATGAAGCAGCTTGTACTCGTCCGCAACGGCCTCACGCTCCACCGGACCCATGACCCGGCCAGGGAAATGGCCGAACGGCTCAGCCTGTACACCGCCTGATGGCAGTGAAAGAGAAGGAGATCCACCACCGTGGCGGACATCGAATTGTGGCACCATGATGCACACGCGGTGAAGGTCATTGTCGAAGAACTCCTCGACGTCTATGCTGAGGTCTACAGCGTGCCGTCGTACGCGGGTGATCCGTTCTTCTCTGTCGACGCCTACGCCGACCGCCTCCGCGCCGCGCTGGAAATGAGCGGCTTCGAAAGCGTCACGGCCCGTGTGGGCGGCCGGCTCGTCGGCTACGTCCACGGAGTCACCCTGCCTGCCGCCATGTCCTGGTGGCTCTCCCTCGGGGAGGCCCGACCAGTAGCCGCCCGTGCCGCAGCCAAGGCTGGGAAAATTTTCTGGTTGCGCGAGCTCATGGTCCGCCCGGACGCGACCAACCAGGGCATCGGCCGTCGGTTGCATGACGCCGTCATTGCCGGGCGTGGTGAACCCTGGACCACGCTGACCTGCATCGTCGGCAACGAACCCGCGCATGGCGCCTACCTGCGCTGGGGCTACCGGATCATGGGGTGCATCAAGCACACCCCGCAATCCCCCGTGTATGACGCGATGCTGCTGGTGCCGGAACGTAGCCTGTGACGTTCGAATTCCTGTGCCCGCAGGGTTGAGACCGCGGGTATCAGGACCTGGAGTGGGTGTTGGCTCACCGACTCCGGGTCGTTGCCGTTCCGGCGTGCGATCTGTGAACCGCCCGCCGGACGATCGATTACGGCGGAACGGTGCGATCAACAGCGAACGGCGCACCCGTGACCGGTACCCCTCGGCCGGCCC
>NZ_CEVIVC010000202.1:0-3562 GCF_982290645.1 Protofrankia sp. CiP1_Cm_nod4 | reverse complement strand
TGTAGGTGGAAACCGCTACCAGTACAACGTTTTCCACCTACGGGCGCGGAACCCGTAGGTGGAAAACGTTGCTGGGATGACGGTTTTCACCTACCGCTTCCGCTGTCCACGGGCGTCGGCGGCCGTGTCGGGGATACCCCTGCCGGGGCTGCCCGTGCCGGGGGCGCCCGCGGCGTCCGGGATCGCGGCGGAGGTGGCGACGGGGGCTGCGACGGGAGCGGCGACGGGGGCGTGGTCGCGCAGGACGTCGTCGAGGACGGCGCCGTCCACGGTCTCCCGCTCCAGCAGGATGCCGGTGAGCGCGTCGAGCGCCTCGCGATGCGCGCGCAGCAGGCTCACGGCCTGCTCCTCGGCCTCCCGCACCAGCCGGGCCACCTCCGCGTCGATGATCCGCTGGGTCTCCTCCGAGTACGGCCGGGAGACGATCTCCTCGGCCCCGAGGTACTGCGGGCTGCCCGAGGCGTAGCCCACCGGCCCGAGGACGGGGGACAGGCCGAACTCGCGCACCATCCTGGTGGCTAGCGCGGTGGCGCCGGCCAGGTCGTTGGCGGCCCCGGTCGAGCCCTGGCCGAACACGACCAGCTCCGCGGCCCGCCCGCCGAGCCGCACCGCGAGGGAGTCGTACAGGTAGCCCTCGGTGTAGAGGTGCCGCTCGTCCTCGGGCAGCTGCTGGGTGGCACCGAGCGCCATCCCGGCCGGCAGAATCGTGATCTTCGAAACCGGGTCGGCGTGCGCGGAGAGCGCGGCGACCAGCGCGTGCCCGGACTCGTGCACGGCCACCGACTGCTTCTCCTCGGGCAGCAGCACGTTGGTCGCGTCCCGGCGGCCCAGGATGATCCGTTCCCGGGCGGCGTCGAGATCGTCGGCTGTGATGATGTTGCGCCCGCCCCGGACGGCGTTGATCGCAGCCTCGTTGACGAGGTTGGCCAGGTCCGCGCCGGAGAACCCCGGGGTGCCGCGGGCGACCACGGACAGGTCCACGTCGGGGGCGAGCTGCTTGCCCCGGCTGTGCACCGCGAGGATGGCGGCCCGCTCACTCTGGGCCGGCAGCGGGACGGTGACCTGCCGGTCGAAACGCCCGGGGCGCAGCAGCGCCGGGTCGAGGGTCTCCGGCCGGTTGGTGGCGGCGAGCACGACCACGCCTTCGGCCGGGTCGAACCCGTCCATCTCGGCGAGCAGCTGGTTGAGGGTCTGCTCCCGCTCGTCGTGGCTGCCGCCGAGCAGGCCCGAGCCCCGCTTGCCGCCGATCGCGTCGATCTCGTCGATGAAGATGATGGACGGGGCGCGCCTGCGCGCCTCGCCGAACAGGTCGCGGACGCGGGAGGCGCCGACCCCCACGAACATCTCGACGAACCCGGAGCCGCTCACCGACAGGAACGGCACCTCGGCCTCGCCGGCGACCGCGCGGGCCAGCAGCGTCTTGCCGGTGCCGGGCGGGCCGACCATGAGCACCCCGCCCGGCCCCCTCGCGCCGGCCTGCCGGTAGCGCCCGGGGTCGCGCAGGAAGTCGATGATCTCGCTGACCTCCTGTTTCGCGCCCTCGTAGCCGGCCACGTCGGCGAACCGGGTGGTCGGGCGCTCCGCATCGATGATCTTCGTGCGGGACCGGCCGATGCCGCCGAGCCCGCCGGCCAGCGAACGCTGGGCCTGCCGGCCCGTCCACAGGAAGAACCCGACCAGCAGGAGCAGCGGCAGGAAGCTCAGCAGGACCGACAGGAAGGACGTCCCGGTCCGGGTGGCCTTCACCTCGACGTTCTTCGCCTCCATGCGCTCGAGGACGCCCTGGGTGTCCAGCGCGGTCGGCACCTGCGAGGTGAAGCTGGCGCCGTCCTTGAGTGTCCCGGTGACGCCGCCCTTGTCGTTGACGGTGACGGCCTGCACCTTGCCGGCGTCCACCTGCTGGGTGAACCGGGTGAAGCTGTACGAGGTGGCCTGCTTCGGGAACAGGCTGGGCGCGAACAGCAGGGCCGCTGTGATCACAAAGCCGACGGGCAGCAGCCAGCGACGCCACTTCGGCGGGGGCGTGGGCGCGGGTTTGGGCGGGGTCTCCCGGGGCGGCCCGGAGCGCGCCGAGGTCGACGGATGCCACCGGGCGTCCTGGTGAAGGCCGGCTTTTCCGATCATCTATGGTTCTCCTGCCTGTGCTGACATCCTCGCGGGCACCGGCGAGGCCGCATGCGTCCGGTCGTGCGCGTCTGGCCGCTCGTGTCCGCGACCCGCGTCCGGCGCGGTGCGGTGTACCCCTTTTCAACGCATGAACGAGCCGTCAGGCTTCACGGCCGGCCGCGGGAGTTGCGGGAAGTCGCCGCGTGTCGCCGAATGTGGCTGCAAGTGGCCGGGCGGCCGAGAATTGTTCCATCAGGCGGCCGGCGGTCATGCTGGTACGGGCGGTCATGCTTGTATGGGCGGTGCGGCCTGGTACGGCGCACACTGGGCAGGCATCCGGGGCTTGTCCTGACGACGGGAAGTGGACCAGTGCGGATCAGGCGCAAGAGCGACGCTGTTCTGATCACACGTGCGGTGCTGTCCCGCCCGGAGGAGATCCAGCGACGCCAGCGCCGATACGTGATCTCGATGCTGTTCCGTACCGTCTGCCTGGTGCTCGCCGTGGTCGCGCTACACGGCTGGCCGCGTTTCGCCGCCGTCGTCATCGCTGTGGTCCTGCCGTGGCTGGCGGTGGTCGTCGCCAATGGTGGCCCGCCGCTCAGGCGGGAGCGCCCGTCCCTGTACGTCGCGTCGCCCCGCTCCGCGGACGACCTGCCCCCGGCCCTTCAGCCGGTCCGCCACGAGGTCGTCGACGGCCTCGTCGACGATGCGGGCCAGGCCACCAGCGCGGGCCAGGCCACCAGCGCGGGCCGGGCGGCTGGTGCGGGCCGGACGGCTGGTGCGGGCCGGGCGGCTGGCGACGAAGGCCGGGAGGGCCAGGACATCGCAGGACGGAACGGCGACATCGCAGGACGGAACGGCCAGGACACCGTCGACGCGAGCCAGGCCGGCCGTTCGGACCGGGCTGATGGCGGGGATCGGGCTGGCGGTGGGGGATGGCAGGCCGGCTGTTCGGACCGGGCTGACGACGGGGATCGGGCCGCTGGCGGGAGCCGGGCCGGCGGTGGGGGAGAGCAGGGCGGTCGCATGGGCCGGGCCGGCGGCAGCCGTGAGGCCGGCGGCAGCCGTGAGGCCGGCGACGGCTGGGGGGCCGGCGGCGCCAGCCGCGGTACCAGCGCCGCCGAGCAGGTCAGCTCCGCGGCTCGTTCACGAGGGTGACCTACGGCGCTGGCGCAGGTGAGATCACGCGGAGACGGCCCCGGGGCCCGGTTACGAGGGCGGCCCGCTGACGGCCAGTGCCGGTACGGCTGGCAAGCATCGCCGCACCCGGCCGGCCGATGCCCCCACCCCACCACCCCGGTCAGACAGCCGCGCGTTCCGTTCTGATCGGGATAATGAGTACGTAAGTGGCTGCTACAGCGACCACTTGTTCCCTCGTTCTCGCGGTCCGACGATTTTTGGTCATGAACGTTTGGTTGGAGCTGGGCTGGGATGGGGGCGTGATGTCTGGGTGGCG
>NZ_CEVIVC010000201.1:5644-6894 GCF_982290645.1 Protofrankia sp. CiP1_Cm_nod4 | reverse complement strand
GCTCGCAGAGGTGATTCGCCGGGACTGCCGAAGCCCCAGGGGGTAAGGGCGAGCAGTCCCTTGTCAGGACCCGGACTCGGACTCGGACTCGGACGAGGTGACACCAGTGTCACGCGGGGCGGACCCTGCGCCGCGTGGTCGTGACCGTCTCTGGCGATAATAGGGAGGTGGCCGTCGATCTTCGTGACAGCCGGATCGCTGAGGTGTGCCGGCGTTACGGCGTCGCCGAGCTGTCCGTCTTCGGCTCGGTGGCTCGCGGCGACGACACCGACGATTCGGATGTCGACCCGCTGTATGTGCTGGAGCCCGGCTCAAAGCTCGGTTTCGAGATCGTCGATCTCCGAGATGATCTCGAAAAGATCATCGGACGCCGCGTCGACCTGGTACCCAAGGCCCGGCTGAAGTGGGTCATCCGCGACCGGGTGCTCGCGGAGGCCCGGGTCCTCTATGCGGCGTGACGAGCTCTGCCTCGTCGACATGTTCGAAGCCGCGGTCGCGGCGGCGACGTTCGTCCGGGACGTCGACGAGGCCGCCTTCCTGGCCAGCGAGATGATCTTTCCGTCACGCTGATCACTGGGCATCGCCCCTGGTCGGGGTCTGCGTGGCGACCGGACGGATGGCGACCTCAGGGCCCGCCACCATGATCGAAGGGTTCGTGTCCTGGTACGTCAGGTCCACCGACCATCGCGGGAACGACAGGTGACGCAGGTCCCGTCATTGCGGAGCTTGACGTTCACCGCCGCCAGCACCACTGCCTCATGTCACAGCGTGCCCGCACTACCGCTATCTGACCGAGTCGGCAGTGGGCCCTTGGTAGCTACTATTGATAGCTACCATCTGCGGGAGGCGTTATGGCGGACACGGCGATCGCGAGGCTCTTCACACACGGCCGGAGCCAGGCGGTGCGGCTCCCGAAGGAGTTCCGGCTGCCCGGCGACCGGGTGCGTGTCCGGCATGTGGGAGACGGCGTGCTGCTGGAGCCGATCGCGTCCGACGTCGATGCCTGGTTCGCCGAGCTGGACCGCTTCGTGGATGTGCCGTTGTTCGATGACGGCAGGAACCAGCCGCCGACGCCCGCCGGGGAGGACTTCTTCGGGTGAACTACCTTCTGGACACCAACGCCGTGGTCGCGCTGCTGCGGAACAAGCCCGTCGGCGTGCGGGAACGGTACCGGGAGGCCGGAGCGTCCGGGGATTATCTCGCGCTCTCGTCGGTCGTCTTGTTCGAGCTGTGGTATGGCGTGGCGAAGA
>NZ_CEVIVC010000201.1:4261-5325 GCF_982290645.1 Protofrankia sp. CiP1_Cm_nod4 | reverse complement strand
GCGCTCAGGTGTCGGAGAACACCGAGCGTCTGCGGATACTGCTCTCCGGTGATCTGGACCTGCTTGACGTCGATGACGAGGATGCCCGTACTGCCGGCCAGGTGCGCGCCGCCCTGGAGAAGGCCGGGACGCCGATCGGCGCCTACGATCTGCTGATCGCCGGGCAGGCGCTGCGGCGCGGGCTGACAGCCGTCACGGCGAACACCTCGGAGTTCAGCCGGGTCACCGGCCTGAGCTGGGAGGACTGGACGAGCTAGCCGTCGCCAGCGCCCGCTGTCAGGCTGTCCTCGGCTGTGCGCTGGGGGGTGTTGATCCCAGCTGGCTGAGGTCGAGCTCGACCTCGCCTCCGCCTTGGAAGGTGACCACGATCCGCACGTGGCCACCGATGGCTTCCAGGTAGGCCCGCAGGGTCGACAACAACAGGTCGTGCCGCTGTTCTGTCTTCGCCACGGCCGCCTGGCTGACGCCGAGCTGCCGGGCGAGTTCGGTCTGGGTGAGATCCGCCGCCCGCCGGATCGCGGCCAGTCCCATGGCGTAGGCGCGGTCCGCGTCGCGCATCTCCGCACGGGCGGACTCGACCTGGTCGGCGAGATCGGTCCGCTCGCGCAGGCGCCGGACCCGTTCGTCACCGGAGACGAACGTCTCGGTGCCGCGGCTGGTGGTCATGTCTCCTCCTGTCCGTGCTCGCGAAGCCACTGATCCACAAGTGCCTCGCCGCGGACGGCCGCGCTGGAGTACCAGACATCGCCGTGTCTGGCCTTGTCGAAGCCGACAAGCGCGATCACCACAGTCGCTTCATCCGGGAACCAGCAGACGATCCGTACGGCGGCCTGCTTGTCGAAGGGATGGCTGACCCGTCACAGCTCGTGCCGGCGCGCCTGGCTGTAGCCCAGCGCAGCGCCGGGCCGCCCTGCTCCTCAATCCCGCTGAGCCACTGGTCGAACTCGCGGGACCAGTCGATCAGCACCGGCTCAGTATAACCTCAAGTTCATAGCGTCGCTCGTAGGCGCGTACTGGGCGATCTTCGAGGCCCGTCGGGCCTCCTGGTGCCTGGCGTGGCGAAG
>NZ_CEVIVC010000201.1:0-4203 GCF_982290645.1 Protofrankia sp. CiP1_Cm_nod4 | reverse complement strand
CAGTGTGCGCAGAGGGGCGGTGTGCGTTCTTGTCCGGTGGTCGTGCCGGTAGGCCGTTCAGTTCTCCTCGAAGCCCGACTGGTCGAACTTCAGGGTCCGGGCGTTCTCGGAGACGGTGCGAACCTGGCCTTCCTCGAAGCCGGTGCTCTTCGTGGCCTCAATCTCGATCTTCACGACGAGCTCGGTGCCGTCCTGGCGGAGGTTGGCGATGATCTCGTCGGCGACGTTCCTGAAGTCAAGGGCGATCTTGTCGGGGTTCAGGGTCTTCACGCCGTAGAACCGCGTCCTGGCCTTGCGGTAGACGCCGGGGTGGTCGGGGTCCGGCTTGAAGGGCTTCTTCGCGTCGTCCTCGCCCGGGGTTTCCGCCAGGCCCGGCGTCGCCTGGACTTCGGCGGCGCGCTGCTTGACGGCAACGTCGGGACGCACCAGTAACAGCGAGTCGGTGGCCACCGGTGCGGCGCCGGTGTCCTCGGGTGTCCAGAGCCCGTCGTAGCGGCCGGCCGAGTCGTCGTAACCGGCGGCGAGTGCGAAGGCATCGGTCTGCCAGATCATCGGCAGGTCGATGATGCCCTCGTTGAGGACCGTCCTGTCGCGCAGGCGAGGCATGTAGGGGTACTGGCTGTAGAGCCCCCACAGGGCGCCGAGCGAGACGTGGCCGTCCTTCCAGATCTGCGGGACCTTGCCGATCGCCAGGCGGATCGTCGACGCGGCCTGCCGTGTCGAGAGGTCGCCGTCGTTGCCGAGGCGGCGGGAGACCCGCTCGGCGAGCGAGTGGGACTGTCCTTCGACCTTGGTCTCGCGGATGAGGAACGGCGCGCTCGGGTCCGGCTGGGCCGGGACGAGCGCCCAGGTGAAGGTCTGCAGGAGCCTGGCCGTGACGGTCTGGTCGGCCTGGGCCTGGCGCTGGGTAGCCTGCTTCTTCTGGTTCTGGGTCAGGTCGAGGCCGGCCTCGTTGTCGAGGACGTGCTTCCAGCCGAGGTGGTCGCGGGTGGCGGTGTCGAGCTCCTCCAGCCGGGCCTCGTCGGGGGCGAGGTAGACGAGCATGTTGCGGTTGGTCCGGTTGGAGCTGCCGCGCTGCTCGGTCGCCTTCTGGGCGAAGTCCTTGGCGGCCGACTCGGCGCCCCGCTTGTGGGCGAACTTCGGGTGCAGGATGACGAGGCGCGCCTCGCTGGTGTCGGGGATGTCGGCGTTGGTCTCCGGGCAGACGTGGACGCCGGCGAAGTCACCCTTCAGGCGGCCCTGGCCGAGCAGCCGTGTGACGACCTCCTTCCACACGTCTTCCTTGTGGAGGCGTTCGGCCTGGTCCTTGGCGGTGCGGGTGATGTTGGGCTGGAGGTCGTACCAGTACTTGCCGGACCCGGAGTAGAAGTACGTCGCCCGGTCGCCGAGCTGGGTCAGCGCGGCGTGGAAGTTGCCCGGGACGTCGCCGGGGATCGCGGTGCCGAGGAAGACCCGCTGGGTGTTGATGCCCTTGTGGACCGAGCCGGGTGCGACGGTCGGGGCGGCGCCGAAGAACACCGTGCGGGCGAGCCGCCTGGTCAGCGCCCGCTGGCCGAACAGCGGCTTCTCCTTGTCGATGCGCGCCGGCTCGGAGTTCGGGCCGTCGACATCGGCATCGATGATCGTCTTCCAGGAGTCCTGGAGGTACTGCGTCAGCTCGGCGTTCACGTTCGCGGTGGCGAGCGGGATCGAACCCGGCATGATCAACGGTGACGCGTCCTCGCCCGTCCAGAGCGCGTGGATCACCGTGCTCATCAGCCGCAGCACACCGCGGGTGCGCTGGAAGCGCTCCAGCGAGGACCACTCCTCGTAGAGGGTGTCGAACGTCTCCGGGTGGATCGGGTAGGTCCGTTTGATGCGGTACTCGTACGCCGTGTCGCGCGCCTCACGCGGGAAGTCGTCGGTGTACTTGCGGTACAGCTCCACGTACGCCCTGGCGGTCGCTCCGATCGAGGCGAGCGCGGCGGCGTCGGGCTGTTTGAACAGCCGCTGCTTGACGATGTGGTAGGCCTCGTCCGACGACGCCGGGCGCCACTGGTCGGCCACCCGGCGCACGACGTTCTGGAGCCGCTTCAAGGCTTCGAGCCCGTTGGTGCCGCCGACCTCCTCGGCGTTCCCGGCCACGGTCTCGGAGTCGTCCCCGCTCTCGGAGGCAGGGATCGAGATCGCGAGCAGGACGCCTGAGGTGCCCTTGGCGGTCTCGGTCAGCGACTGGGCGAAGGTGAACTGGTCGTCGAACGTGCCGCCCGCGAGGTCGTCGCGGCCGACGAGCGAGCGGGCGTAGGCGACCCACTCGTCGATCAGGATGACGGCGGGCGCGTACGTCGCCAGCAGCGTGTGGAGCGCGTCGCCGGGGTGGGTGCGGTCGCTGTCCGCGGTGGCGACGATGGCGTACGCCTCGGCACCGCCGAGCTGCCAGGCCAGCTCACCCCAGATCGTGTTGACGCGGGTGCCGTCGTCCTTGGTGACACCGGACGGGCTGAGGTGGTTGCCCACGATCGCGACCCGGTTCACCGCGGTGCCGGTGTAGCCGTTGGCGGTGAGCAGCTCCTGGGTCTCCTGCGGGAACTCGCCCACGGGAAGCCCGGCGGCCAGGTGCCACAGCGACAGCATCGAGTGGGTCTTACCGCCACCGAAGTTGGTCTGAAGGTTGATCACCGGCGAGGCGTTGCCGTCGCCCGAGAGACGTCGCACGGCGCGGCCGATCAGGTCGCGGAGGCCTTCGGTGAGGTAGGTGCGCCTGAAGAACTCGACCGGGTCGGCATAGTCGGAGTCGGCCTCGCCGCCGGTGGCGACCTTGTAGAGGTCGGCGGCGAACTCGGAGGCGTGGAAGTTGCCGGTCGCGACGTCGTCGTGCGGCTGGAGCACTTCGCGCCATGGCCTGAGCCCGGTGGCCTCGGGGTTGGCGACCGCGGCCTTGAGGACCTTCCGGTCGTCCTTGTCGGCGGTCACCCGACGCAGGTTGAGCCGGATGCCGCGGACCTCGTCGAACTCGGCGTTCGCGCCGATGAGCTTGAGCAGGCGTTCGCCGGTGTCGAGCGCGCGGTAGGCGTCGTCGTCGGTGAACGAGCCGTTGTGCGCCCAGTCGTTGCGCACCTCGCGGAGCTCGCTGGCGAAGGTTTCGCCGGCACGCCCGACGGCCTGGGTGAACGGGTACCAGCCCTGCTTGTAGCCGCCGGTGATGTTGCCTTCGGTGAGCATGCGGAACTGAACCTGCGGGTCGAGCGGGTCGTAGCTCTTCCCCGCGGGCACGCCGTTCTTGAGGTCCTTCGCCTGGACCAGCTTCGTCCACTCAGCGCCCAGCGCCGGGTCGGCCTGGCCGATCACCGACGAGATGAAGTCGTCCAGCGCCGGCGCGAGGATCTGGAACATCCGCTCGATGCGGTCACGGTTGCTCAGCGCCATCTCACTCGTCCCCCTCGAAGTCGATCGCGGACTGCGTCCTGGCGGGCTTCTTCTGAGTGCGCGCGACCTCCAGAATCTCCGGCCAGCTCGTCACCAGGCTGTTGAAGCTCAAGGCGTCCTTCGGCCAACCGCTGCCCTCCGCGATGCGAAAGAGAAGGTGCGCAAGCTCCTTGACGAGGTCAGCATCAACAGCGCCGTCCGGGCGACTCAACGCCGCCTGGAGAAAGTCGCCCGCCGGGGCGATACCGTCACGCTCCAGCACCTTGATCAGATGGTGGAGCGCCTCCCAGTTGCTGGTATGGCTGTCCTTCAGGACGTCGTAGTCCCACGACAGGTCGGCGGGCCTGATGAGCCGCACGTTGCCAGCCCGGCTCGTCAGGATCTCCTCCCGGTCCATCACGTCGACGCTGGTGTTGCGGGCCCGGGCGAGGTTGTCGGCGTCGCCGAACCTGCCGACGCCGTAGCCGTGCTGCCGATACCACGCGATCGCGAACCGGGAGATCGAATCAAAGTCGCCCTCCTGCTCGGCCAGCACCGTATCGAGGATCTCGTTGATCCGCACCAGCGCCGAGCGCACGGTCATTTTCTTGCCGTCAGGTTCAAGGACCGCGCTGTACCGGCTGAACACCGCCATCCCCGGCCCGATCGCCGCCTGCGGCAGATCCACCGGCGCGATCTGCCCCTGCTGCAACTTCCGCAGCGCCTCCGGCAGCTCCGCCTCAAGCGCCGCGATAAACCCACGCCGGTCCGTCGTCGGCGCACCCTCGGGACGAGGACGCAGCGACAGTACGATCGAGG
>NZ_CEVIVC010000200.1:0-6553 GCF_982290645.1 Protofrankia sp. CiP1_Cm_nod4 | reverse complement strand
ACCAACCAGACGGACGTCGCGCGGGCCGCGACCACGTAAGGATCACTGTCACTGGAGTACTAGTATCTCGTGATTCCGCTTATTTCCGCTTTACTCCGGTCGGATCGTCGTGGATCAACCAGCTCGAAACCGGGTTCGGTATAATTGCCCACCAGTCGATCAGCCGCGCTATGTGTATCTTCGTGAAGATTCTTATCAAGCGGATCCGGGACTACATCGTCCATGGGAACGCCAATCCCACGCTGTTCGCTTGGACCGCGACCGTGGACGAGATCCTCGCCAAGGTCCAGCTTGTCCAGGCCGGCATCAAGAAAATTGTCGACAACAACGGTAAGTAGCGGTGGTTTGTTGTGATCGTTTGGTCATGTATGGGTGGCCAGGAATTCGCTGGCTGTGCCGGGTAGGGAAGGAGTGGTTCGGTCGCGGAGGTGATCGCGATGACAGAGCGGCTGCCGTGCCTGCCGGCTCCGGCGCCGGTGGAGGTGTACGCGTCCCGCTTCGACGGCCTGTTCGCCTCGCGTGCGCAGCGGCGGGGGTTCCGGGACTACCTGGTCGGTCTGCTGCTGCCGCGGGACCGGAACAAGACGTTGACCTGTCTGGCCGGGGCGGAGCCGGTGGCCGGCGCGCAGCATCGGGAGGTCCAGCGGCTGCAGTGGTTCCTGTCGGAGTCGCCGTGGGACCACGAAAAGATCAACAGTAGGCGGGTCGAGTTGCTGTTGGTGTCCTCGGACAGCGCGCCGCACCCGGGTGGGGTGCTGGTCCTGGACGATTCCGGGGACCGTAAGAGCGGGCATGCCACCGCGGGGGTGTCCCGTCAGTACATCGGTTCCCGGGGCGGTATCGAGCGCGGTGTCGTCGCGGTGTCCACCGTCTGGGCGGACGAGTGGGTCTACCACCCGTTGCACACCCGGCTCTACCTCCCGGCGCACTGCCTGCCCGACGGGCGGGCCGACCCGTCGTTTCGGACCAAGGGGCAGCTCGCCGCCGCCCTGGTCGCCGATGCCCGCGCCGCCGGCGTCGGCTTCCGCGCGGTGGTCGCCGACTGCTTCTACGGCCCGTCCGAGAGCCCCGGCCTGGTCACCGGGCTGCGCGAGGCCGGGGTGCCGTTCGTGCTGGCATTGAAACCGCACCAGGAACTGTCCCGCCCCGACGAGGACACCGACCTGCGTACCCCGGCCCAGGCCGCCCGCGCCCGGGTCTGGACCAGCCCTGAGCGGCCCGGCCAGTGGACACCGGTGCGGCGCGCCTACCGCGACGGGCACACCGAGACCTGGTGGGCCACCGACTGCCGGGTGGGCCCGTACCGGATCGGCGGGCCCCTGCGGCTGGTCGTGGCCACTTCCGACCCGGCGACCCTGCCGGCGACCAGCACCTGGTCTTTGGCCACCACCCTGCCCCGCCCGGACCTGCCCACCACGGCGGCGCCGGCGTTCCCACCCGCCACCTACGACGAGATCGTCTGCCTCTACGGGCTGCGTGGCTGGGTCGAACAGGACTACAAGCAGGTCAAACACGAACTGGGCTGGGCCGACTTCCAGGTCCGCTCCGCCACCGCGATCGCCCGCCACTGGACCCTGGTGAACTGCGCGTTCAGCCTGTGCTGGCACGACAACACCACCCCCGCCGAGCCACCCACGCCCTTCCCACCCGACGACACGCGGACAACGACCCGCACCACCACACCGCCGTGTTGGCCGGTCAGCCTCCGACAGGTCCGCGCCTGCCTGACCCCCCTGTGCCTCCTGCTACGCCTCTGGCAGGCCTGGACCACCGCCCCGATGCCCCACCCACTCCGCGAACTGATCGACACGCTCGCCGCCGGACACCGGCTCCGCCTCTACCTACCCCCGTAGATCACGGATCACGAACTGCCGATCACAACAAACCACCGGTAAAGACGGCGAATTACGAGGCGCTAGCGTCACGGAGCGGCTGATGTGACGCATGCAGCGTCACCCCGTACTGGTACTGACCGTCGGGATTGGATGAGGCGGCTCACGGAGTGTCCGCCAGGAGCGCCGACATCGAGACCGGCCCTCCACGCTGTCAGGCCGTCGCCGACTTGGGTGGCATCGCCGCGATGGCGGGGTGGTCCCCGTTCAACGGGCCGTGGCGGCGGGCCCCACCCGGGTCGCCGATCTCAGCGAAGAGTGCCTCGGCCCTGGCCGCGAGGTGCAGCAGCTCCCCAGGGAGGTCCACGTCAGCAGAGATAGCACGGACCGGGCACACGGCCTCGCAGGCGCCACAGTCGATGCACTCGGTCGGGTTGATGTACATCGACCGATCGCCCTCGTAGATGCAGTCCACAGGGCATTCCTTGACGCAGGAGTTGTCCTTGACGTCGACACAGGCATCACCAATGACGTAGGTCATGAAAGGTCCTTCATTTCCTGGAGCTGTCCGTTTGCTGTCCCGTTTGGCTCGGTTTGGAGCGTAGCTATGCAGCCGGCGATCACGAGCGCTCCGTCCCGACGATGGACACGAACGACACGCACTCGCCAGGACCTCCGCCGAGGTTGTGGGTCAAGCCCATGGTCTTTCCCGTGCTGGCGATACGGCGTTCGTCCGGGGCTTCATCACGAAGCTGCAGCCAGCACTCATAGAGCATACGGAGCCCCGATGCCCCCACAGGATGACCGAAGGCCTTCAGCCCGCCGTCGGGGTTGACCGGCAGCGCACCGTCCAGGTCGAATGTCCCGGCCAGGACGTCCTTCCACGCGGTTCCGCGGGGGGCGAAGCCGAGATCCTCCATGAGGACGAGCTCGGTGACGGTGAAGCAGTCGTGCACCTCAGCCATCGCAATCTGCGCCCGAGGGTCGGACACGCCCGCCTGGCGGTAGGCCTCCCTTGCGGACGCCGCGACCTCCGGAAAGGTCGTGAAGTCGTAGCCCGGGTCGACGTTGCCGTCTGCTGCCCCAGACACGAAGGACAACGCCTTCACGAACAGGGGGCGCTTGGTGTAGCGGTACGCATCCTCGGCCCGTACCACGATCGCTGCCGCTGCCCCGTCCGACACACCGGAGCAGTCGAACACGCCGAGGCTGCCGGCGACCAGTGGGGAGCAAGCGATGGTCTCCCTGGTCACTTCTCTTCGGAACTGGGCTCGCGGGTTCCGGGAACCGTTCTTGTGGTTCTTCCAGGCGATACGCGTGAAGACCTCCTTCAACTGGTCTTCGTCCACGCCGTACTTCCGACCGTAGGCCGGTGCTAGGAGGCTGAAGTTGGCTGGTGCCGTCGTGGTGCCAAGCGTGCCGCCCGTCCCGTCACCCGGAATCGACTGGCGGGTCAGGCCGGAGTAGCCGGAGTCCTTCAACTTCTCGACGCCGACGGCCATGGCTATGTCGTAGGCACCACTGGCGACGGCATACGCGGCGCCGCGCAGCGCCTCGGATCCTGTCGCGCACATGTTCTCAACGCGGCTGACGGGTTTGTCGCGGATCCGGAGCGGACGGCTCAGCGTCAGACCCGAGACCCCTGACATATAGGTGCCCAGCCAGAAGGCGTCGACGTCGTCGATCGCGACAGACGTGCTCTGCGTGGCTGTCCCCACCGCCTCGACAAGGAGGTCGTCCGTGCCGCGGTCCCAGTGCTCGCCGAACGCTGTGCAGCCCATGCCTACGATTGCGACCCGATCACAGATGCCTCTTGATGCCATCAGAGCCTCGTTCCGTCTTCGTGAAGCGGTCGTGCCTTCCAGAAATAGTTGTGCACGCCGTCGGCAGTCAGCAGGCGTCGGAACGTGAGGCCGACACGCAGGCCGATACGCACGTCGGCCGGGGTCGCGTCGGCGAGCTCGCATCGGAACCGACCGCCCCCGTCGAAGTCGACGACGACGGCCACCATCGGTGGGCTCGGTGTGAACGCGAGACGGTCAACAGTGAACGTCGCCACCGTCGCAGGCGTGTCACGCAGCGATCGCTGCGACATCTGGTCGGCTGCAGAACACGCAAAGCACACCCTTCCCGGTGGTACGTTGACCGCTCCGCACGCGTCGCACCGAGCCGCCTGAAAGGCGAGCTTGTAGCCGGCGGACCGGCGTGTTGGCGGCGCCGCGGGCGGGTCCGGCTCCGGTCGCCGGGGTGGCTCGCGGTCGAGCATTCCCCGCCAGGTGAGGAAGGCTGTGTAGCTGAGCTCGCCGTGTGAGCCATCCACCTGCCCTAGCACACCGGTCGGGGACCGCCGGGACAGCAGGTGCTCCGTGGTTCGCATCAGCAGAGCGCTCGCACCGTCGGCGAGGTGGACCAGCGCGACGTTTTCGCCAGCGCCAGCGCGGTCCAGAGCTGCGGCGAGCAGTACCCCGGGCTGGGCCGCACCGGGGTTGCCGATGCGGTCTGCCAGGTTGTCGACCACGGCTTCGGGACGTACGCCGCTGGCCTGCGCGAACTGCCGTACCGCGCGGGCGGCCAGGCCGCTCACGACAAGGTGGTCGATCTGGCCAGGGGCGAGATCGGCTGCTTTCAGCGAGGTGGTGAACGCCTCCTCAGCCAGCGGTCGGTAGACATGTTCGGCGAAGCGCTCCTCCCAGGTATGGGAAGCCTTTTCGCCGGGTGTCCGCCACCGCTCCAGGAACTCCTCCGTGGTCGAGGCGAACGCCAGGACGGTCGCGAGCTCGGGTGTCTCCGACGTGCCGCGTCCGAACAAGAACGCTGCGGCCGCGTCGCCGCCCTCTCGCTCGTCGCTGCTCCCGGGCAGCCCGGTGCGTATGTCGGCGACTACGGCGAGGGCCGGGACTCGTGCCTCGCTCGCGGCCAACAGTGCGCCGATGACCGACCGCGGTGAGCCAGCCATGTCGACCGCCAGCGTCGCCCGGTCAAGTCCGAGCGCGGCGTGCACCACCGCCGCATTGGTCTTGTCCAGGTAGGGAGGGAAGGAGGTGGCGAAATAGAGCCGCTCAGGCAGACAGCGCTGTCCCCGTAAAGCCGCCGAGCCAGCCTCCACCGCCATGGAGACGACATCCTCGTCGTACGACGCCACGGCGCGTGAGCCTCTCCCTCCCGAAGCGCCGAGAGCCGCCTGCATGTCGCTCCGACGAAGCCGGTGGTATGGAATGTAGGAGCCGTAGGACAGCAGGCTGGTCATGGACGTCCTTCCCCGGGGGAGTTGCCGACAGCCTAATTTCTAATCTAGGTTCGAGTCCAGTGTATGTCACACGCTCCGTCGACGCGTACCCCGGCGTCGTGTCGACATGCCCTCGAGGACGAGGATGCAGAACTGCTCCGCCAGCTGCTCCGGAGCCAGGTGGTGGTCGGCGTGGTACCACTCGACCGTCCAGTTCAGGGCACCCGCCAGCATCATCAGGACCACCGACAGATCGAGGTCGGAGCGGATGTCCCCGGCGTCGGCAGCGTCGTTGAGCAAGCCCCGCCACAGGCCGAGGTAGGTCCGCTGCAGCGGAAGGATGGTGGCTCGGACGCCGTCCGGCACCTGTCCGAGGATGCGCAGCATGGCCGAGGTGTAGTCACCCCAGGCCAGGACGGACAGCAGGTGCGCGGTTATGGCCATCGCCAGCTTGTTGATAGGCGCGGTGCGTGTGGGTAGGTCGTTGACACTACGCCTCACCATGTTGTCAGTGCGTTCCCAGGCATTGTGCAGCAGGTGCACCACCAGGTCCTCGCGCGAGGCGAAGTGGTAGTAGAGGCTGCCGGTCTGCATGTCGGCCTCGGTCGCGACGTCCACGAGCCGGGCTCCGGCATAGCCGTTCTCGCGAAAAATCTTCGCGGCCGCGTCGAGGATCCGAGCGGTCGTCGCGGCGCCACGTGTCTCTGCTGCGGACTCCTCGTGCGCATCGGATGTGAGGGTAAATATGATCTTGTGTGACCGGCGCCGCTTTCCCTTGGAGGTCCCGAGCCCGTCGAGGAACATCGCGGCGAACTGCTCCTCAAGATCACTGATCGTGAGTCCCTTCGGCTGGTCTGGGTGGAACCAGTCGGGGGAGGCGTTCATGGCTCCCAGAACGAGCATGCGGCACGCGGAGATGTCAAGGTCCTGACGCAGCTCGCCGTCACGCTGCGCGTCCTCGAACAGCTCCCGCCACCATTGGCCATACTCCCGCTGCAGCGCGAGGGCCTGAGTGCGGATCTCTTCAGGGACCTGCCCCAAGATGCGTAGAGTGGCCGCAGTGTAGTCGCCGATCTCGAGGACGGCTTCGAGATGGGCGTGCACGGCGATGCGGAGCCGGTCAAGGCCGCTCGCGTTGGGAGGTGCGGCGGAGACCTTGCCCATGACGAAGTCGTTCGTGCGCTGCTGGCCGACACGCAGGACTTCCTGGACCAGGCCTTCCCGCGAGGCGAAGTGGTAGTAGAGGCTGCCGGCTTGTATCTGTGCCGCCGCGGCGATGTCCGTGAGGCGCGTCCCAGTGTAGCCGTTCTGACGGAAGATCTTGGCTGCGGCGTCGAGGATGCGCTGTCGTGTCGCCGTGGCCTTCTTGCCCGGGTGGGTGCGCACCGTTGTCATCGCCGTTCCTCTCTGGTTGATCGCCTGATTCTAAACGTGATGCGAGAGGCGACGGCCGCCTCCTCGACGACCAGCTCGCGGCCCCTACCTGCCAAGATGA
>NZ_CEVIVC010000199.1:6272-7143 GCF_982290645.1 Protofrankia sp. CiP1_Cm_nod4 | reverse complement strand
ACCGGCTTGCGGCGTTCCTGATGCGCATCACCGTGAGGTCGCGGGACTTCCGGTGAAGCACTCAGGGGGCCGCGCGGCGCAGTATCAGCCAGCCGGCTCCGCCGAGTGCCAGCGCGAACATCAGCGGGTACGCGGTGAACAGCGTGAGCGAAGGCTGGCCGCCGAGGAAGCTCCCGATCGAGGGCCACCAGTTCTGTGTCTTTCCCAGCACGCCCACCGTGGTGAGCAGCGCGACGCTGCCGAAAACGGCGAGGTAGATCCCGGTGTGACGCCAGCGCTGGAACACCACACCCGCCAGCACCCCGATCGCGGACACCGCGACCAGCGGTCCGCTGTAGACAAGCCATAGCGTGAGCGGGTTGCCGTGGCCCAGCATGTCCAGCCCGAAGATCCGCGTCTTCCGTCCCCAGCCGCCGGTCAGCCGTTCGATGATGTCGAACGTCACCAGTCCGAGCCCGAGGAGCAGCGCCTGGCCGAGGACGACCAGTGCGGTGGCGGCGGCGAACGCCCGGCGGGTGACGCCGAGCCCCAGCGTGAAGGGGAACACCTGGGTCATCGTCGGCAGGTGCGCGGAGGCGATCGGGGCCAACAGTGTCGGCAGCAGGTAGATCTCGTGTGCGCCGAGCGCGGTTTCGCCGTTGGAGACGTCGATGCCCCAGCCCAGCAGCGGCAGCGCGGCCAGCGCGAGCAACGGGTAGCCCAGCAGTGCGGGCCAGTGGACGAGCTGGATCCGGACGACGTCGAGCAGGCGGGACATCAGGACTCCTTCCCGGCGGCGACCGGCCGGCCGTGGCGTTGGGTGGTGCGGACGACCAGTTGCTGCAACGAGACCGGCTCGAAGTCCAGCCCGGGTTCGAGCCGGTTCCCGGCG
>NZ_CEVIVC010000199.1:0-5944 GCF_982290645.1 Protofrankia sp. CiP1_Cm_nod4 | reverse complement strand
GCGGGTTTGCTACTCTCGGCGAGCTCCAGCGGTCGAACCAGCTCACCCCCCGGCCCGACCCGGGCCCGCTTTCTCATGGATCTGTCCTGGCGGCGCATCTCACCGATCTGCCGCTTCTCTCGGACCATTCTTGATCGCGGTAGTAGGGATGTGAGGCTTCAGCCGTGGACGACGGCTGCTCCACGGGGCGACGGGCATCCTCAGTGGATCTTCCTGCTGCCTGTCTGGCCGCTCCCGCATCGTGAACGCCATCGGCCTCCAGCTCACTCCGGCCCGTCTGGCGTGATCCCGCGCCGGTCACGGGCTGATGATCCTCTCCTTCGGTGCGGGTGGCCGCCGTCGTCCGGGCCCTGTCCGGGGCGTGCCTATGGTGGAGCGGTGAGTGAGCGAGGGGTCTTCGACGCGGCAGCGCTGCTGACAGCGGTCGAGCAGGCGGCACCCGCCGACGCCGTGGACGCGCTCGTGACACGCCTCCAGGGCGATCTGGGAGCGCTCGGAGCATCGTTCCTGATCGCCGACTATTCCAGCGATGTCCTCGCCCGGTTCTCCACGGCGCGCGGCGGGGAGACGGCCATGGAGCGGGTGCCGGTGCACGGCACGCCCCAGGGCCAGGTGCTGCGCTCCCAGCGCCCGATGCTGAACCGCGGCGACGGGCAGATGATCATCATCGCGCCGGTCACCGCTCGCGGTGAGGCGATCGGCGTCATCGAGGTCGTCTTCGCCACGACCGACGGGGGCGTTGATGCGCCACCTGCTGGAACCTCCGCCGCGGATCACCTCGGCCATCTGACGGCCGAGATCTCGCAGGCCGCGCACCTGTTCGCGTACACGGTCGTGCTGAACCGGCGCTACACCGACCTGTTCGAGCGGGGACAGCGTACGGTACCCCTCGAACTCGCGGCCGAGATCCAACGCCGGCTCCTGCCGGACTCGTTCACCTGCGAAAGCGCGCAGGCGACGATCGCCGGCTGGATGGAGCCGTCGGCCGCCGTCGCGGGAGACACCTTCGACTACTCCTTCGGACGGGCCGACCTGTACCTGTCGCTCACCGACGCGATGGGCCACGGACTGGCCGCCGCCATCCTGGCCACCCTGACGGTCAACGGTCTGCGTAACGTCCGCCGGGAACCAGGCCCGCGTGGTCTGGCGGCGATGGCCGACCGTGTGAACACCATGATGGTCGAGCACTCCAACCTGGAGCAGTTCGTCACCGGCCTGCTGTTCCACATCGACCTGCCGACCGGCGCACTGCGCGCCGTCAACGCCGGCCACATCCCCTTCTACCTGCTGCGGGATGACATGGTGGAGCAGGTCAGCTGGCCGCCGGACCTCGCGTTCGGCATGTTCCCGGAGCACGCCTACACTGTCCGTCACCTTCAGCTGCGCTCAGGGGACCGTCTGCTGTTCGTCACCGACGGCATGGTCGACCGCAACGCGGCACGGATCGACCTGCCCACGCAGCTGGCGACAAACAGGCAGCTGCATCCCCGGGAACTCGTCCAGCAGCTGACCGGACGCGTCCTCGACGCCTGCGGCGGCGACTTGCAGGACGACGCGACGGTGATGTGCCTGGACTGGCACCAGCGCAGTGGACCACAGCGCCAGGCCGACAGCGGAGCGGACATCGGCCACGCCTCCGCCCCCGAAAAGTGACAGCGTCGTCCCGCCCGCGGCGATCCTCGCCCGGCTCACCGGCGATGCCGGGCGGGCCCGCGCGCTGGCGGCCGCGCGCATCGTCGCCAGCCGAGCCGGACACACCCGCCTGCCGTAACGGGCCACCCGACCCGAACGAGAGGGCGAGGTCTACACGGAACTGCTGCCGCCACGTGTGGTCGTTCGACGACATCATCGACCCGGTCACGCCGGACGCGCTGGCCGCTGTGCGGACGGGCAACCCGTGACGACGCCGCGGATCTACCTCGACAAGCAGACACCGTCGGTATTCAAGGCCCTGCGGGCCACGGCCGCCGAGGTGCGAGCGCGCGCCGCCGAGGCAGGGCTGTCCCGCATCACGCTGGAGCTGGTCAGCCTGCGGGTCTCGCAGATCAACGGGTGCGCCTACTGCCTGGACCTGCACACCCACCTGGCGTTGCGGGCCGGGGAAACCACCCAGCGCCTTAACGCTGGGAGGAGGAGACCTCCAACGACCAGCTCAAGACCCACCTACGCGGCCCCGGCAGGATCCTGCGCTCCCGGCTGCCCGACCTGGCCGTCCAGGAGATGTGGGCCTGGCTGACCGTGCAGTACGCGCTCACCGCCCTGATCGCCCAGGCAGCCGAGGCCGCCGACGTCGACCCCGACCGGGTCGGCTTCGCCCGGACCCTGCGCCTGGTCCGCCGTTCCGCCACCGGGACGGCGGACATTCCCCCCTGAGGACTGGAAAGCCCAGCTACCTCGGTTCCACGCCGAGATCACCCGCCGGCTCAACCCACCCTGGCGCCACCGCACCTGCCCCCGCGTCGTCGAACGCGCCCGACACAACAGCTACCGCGTCAAGAAACCCGACGAGCCCGCCTCGACCCGTCATGACGGTCCCGCCACGATCCGGCTCCACCCACTCGCCCCGCGCGCCGCGCGATCGACAAGCATCAAGATCGACGCAAGCTGAACGGCGTTGACCCAAGACCCGATCCGGAAAGATCCTCCGCGGGACAATGCGTGGGATTGCGCTTGGCAAGGACGAGCCTGTACCGGCGACAATCGAGGACTTATCAGTCCTCGATGCGCCCAGGCCGATCCTGTCGCGGCGACAACAGTAGCCGAAGCTACAACTGTAATCAGGCAAGGGCCCCGCCGGGAGCGTAAAAAGAACGGCTCTGGCGCTCGGCGGCGAGGGTGGCCAGTGGAAGCTGACTGCTCAGCTAACGGACCTGGACGGGGAACCTGGCGTCCAGGGATCGGGCGTGTACGCGGAGCCGGTGTCGCGTCGCCACTGCATCCACCGCTGGAGTTCGGCCAGCGACGTGAAGCCGCTTGCGGCGTAGTGGGCGTGCGCATCGTCCGTCACCAACGTGAACTGCGAAATGCCGCGCAACAGCCGATGGTGGAGCAGCCCGCAGACCAGCCAGCGCCCAATTCCTTTACCGCGATGGTCCGCATCGACGTAGACGTCGTCGATAAATCCGACAGCCACCCGGTCGGTCACGCAACGGGCGACTCCCCGCTGCCGACCAGCCGGATCGTAGACGCCCACGGTGAGGGAATGGTCAAGCGAGGTGTTCACAGCCTCCTGGCTACGGCCGCGCGACCAGGCGGTCTCCAGCGACAACCACTTCCACACCTGATGACGGTCCAGGAGGCCGGGATCGTCCGACAGCCTCCACTCCTCAGCCTCCAACAGCTGCCAGGGCGGGTTCACCGGATCATCCAAAGAAGTGATCATATTTTTCATTATATCGCTGGTCTCCAATCAAAGATCAGCCTTCGAAAGGTCCCGCGTCCCGGCGAGCGCGACATATACGGCCGTGTTGCCACCGCTGATCGACTCAACCTAACAAAGCACTACTAGGTCAGAGGGTGTAGGCGTACACCTGCAGGTGGAACATGTAGCCGGCGGCGGCATGGCCCCAGCCTGGGTTTCCGGGGCAGACGCCGTTCGGGTCATAGCCGTCGAAGTAGAGCGAGCTGCACCTGTAGCAGAACCGCCAGTCGGTCTGGAAGCCGCTCGGAACCGGGTTGCGGTCGTGGAGGAGAAGGTACTGGGGCCCGGTCGCCAGGTGGGTGGAGCCGCCGCGGCCGGCGCATACGCCGGGGAAGTCGTGGTAGTAGAGGACGCTGCAGTACTGGCACATCTGCCAGTCGCTCTGCTGGTACTCCGTCTCGCCAGCATGGTGGTCAGTGCTGTTGGTGAAGGGCACTCCGAAGGTCCAGCCCTGAACCCTGTGCGAGAAGCCCGCGGGGCATCGGTTCTGGACCGGCGAAGGGTACCGGACCAGGCCGTGGCACCTGTTGCAGAAACGCCAGTCAGTCTGCCACGTCCCCGACGCCGCGGCGGGTGTGGCGAGCATGGCGGTGGCGGTGGCAGTCGCCAGGCCCAGCCCGGCTGCCAGGATGCCCCGCCGTGAGACGGCGGCCGACGGTTCGTTCATGGTCATCGTGCGTCACCTTCGAGTTCGTGCACGCTCAGGCGTGCCTGTGGTGACCGCATCGTGCGCGGCGCGGTTGCCGCCGCGTATCCGTGCTGGTACTGAACCTGGGCCGCCCGCCCGGTCAGGATGGCGACAGCACAGCGCGCTTCTCGGTCCCACCCGGCCCGCGGCCGGCAGCCGCGCCCCGCGGGCGGGCGGGATCCGGGCGCGTTGGTGCGAGGGTCAGGATGGGTCGGGGCCGGTGGCGAGGACCTCGGCGGGGGTGATGGAGGGAAGGTCGTGGGCGGCACCGACCGGGGCAGGTGATCCGGCCGGCGTGGGTGTTGTGGTCGCGGGCCAGCGCCGGGTCGTGGCGCAGGGGCAGACCTGGGTACGACCCTTGCCGAGCGGCTCGGGGGGCCGAACCGCTCGGCAAGCCGGGCCGTGGTCCGCGAACGCCGCGACCAGCGCGCGTTCGAGCGTGTCGAGTGCGGATGGCTCCGGACTTCGCCGGGCGAATTCGCTACGCCGGTAGAAGGCGTGTTCGGAACAGCTCGAGGACCTGGCCGAGTGCCGCCCGTGTCGGCTGGCCCGGCTCGTCGATGAGGTGCTCGGTGACGACGGAGTGTGGCTTCATCCTGGCCTCGGGGTTGGCGCTGCTGTCGTCGAGCTCGATGGCGACGAAGGCGTCGCCCAGCTGCTCCCGCAGGAACTGGAAGCGCTCAGCCGGTGAGAGGGTGTCGCCCCGGAAGCGCAGGCCGAGCACCTGCAGGCCCTCCGCCGCGCACCGTCCCCTGACCACGTCGAGGTCGGCGGCGGAACAGTCGATGGCCCTCTTCCTGGCCTTGGTGAAGGGAAACGGCAGGGACGGCTCCGCCAGCACTGGAGCGATCAGGCTGGGGTGCGTCGCCATCGCCAGCGCGAACCCGCCGGTGAAGCACATGCCAATGACGCCGACACCGGGCCCGCCGCAGCGCGCGTGCTCGTCCGCGGCGAGGGCACGCAGCCACGAGACCACAGGTGACGTGCGGCTCGTCGCCCAGACGGTGAACTCCCGGCTGACGCAGGCTGGAACAGCCGACGACAGCCCGTACCGCAACGTGCCCAGCCTGCCGGCGGCGAGCGGGTCCTTGCCGGGGACGCCGAACAGGTGCGGCATCACCGCGGTGCAGCCGATGTCGATGACCCGGCGGGCGAACGTGGCCACCTTCGGCGTGATACCCGGCAGCTCCGCGATCACGATCACGGCCGGGCCCGTGCCGGCTCGGTACACCGTCCGAGTCCTGCCGTCGTGGGTGAAGTCCTTCATCTCGAAATCGGCGAGACTGTCGTCGGCCATGGCGGACAGTCAAGCAGAACGCTCATGCTCCCGTGAGACCGGCGCGCCCTCGCAGTTCGCGACTTGGAGTGACCGTCATGTGGGTGACGTGAGGCGCCTGGTGGGCCTGGTGCGTTCACCGGTTTCTTGATCAGAAAAGGCGGGCGGATGCGCCGACACCCTGCCCGTTCGCTGATCCCCGCCTCGGAGTTCACCGGCTTCCGGTTCCCACCGGAAGTGACCGTGCTGGCGGCCCCTGATACCTCCGCTACAACCTGTCGTACTGGGACGCCAACGAACTCCTGCGGGAACAGGGCGCCTGCTGTCCCGCTTGCGCTGCCGTGTGGGCAATCTTGGCGGTTTGCCGGGCTACGCGTGCCGCGGCTGGATCGCCGACGCCGAGGATGGCGGCCGTCGCTCAGACGAGCCGGGGACGCTCTCGGCGCCCGTCCTCAGCATGCTCAGGGAACCCGGGGCAGTTCACTTCTGAACGAGGACGAGGGCCCACTCGGGCGCCGGCAACGCGTCCTGACGGCGCGGATACCGCCTGCCGAGCGGG
>NZ_CEVIVC010000198.1:6501-7534 GCF_982290645.1 Protofrankia sp. CiP1_Cm_nod4 | reverse complement strand
CGACGACCCGGCCGCCCTCCAGGACATCTGTGACCGGCTCGGCCCCGGCCAGATCCGGGTCTTCGCCGAACGCTGGTGGGCCCGGCTGCCGCTGCCGTTCACCCCCGCCGACCGTGCCGCCGGCTACTGGTGGGACATCTCCATGCGCCAGGTCGAGATCGCCAAGACCATCGTGTTCACCGCGCCGCGGCATGCCCGCGCGTTCTTCGAGGCGCTGGCCGCCGACAACCTCGACATCGGCCGCCCCGACAACATGGAGATCATTTTCGACCGGCAGATCCGGTCCACCACCCACGGCGTGTTCCGCACCGCGGTCGACCGCGACAACGACGGCGTCGTGGTCAACGCCTTCTACCGGCACTCCCGGATCAAGTACTACCTCAAGGACCACCGCGCGCTGCGTATCGAGACCGTCGTCAACGACACCTACGACTTCGGTGTCCTGCGCCGCCTCGAGCACTTCGACGACCTGGTCGCCAAGGCCCGTGACGCCAACCGCCGGCTGCTGGACACTGTCCGCGTCGGTCAGGGCTGCGTCCTTGCGAGTCCAGCCATCGAGCGGATCGCACAGCCCACCCTCGAAGGTGGCCGCAGGGCCCCGGCCATCCGGTTCGGCGACCCTCGGATCATGGCCCTGACCGGCGCCTTATGTCTGTCGCTGTTCGCCGTCACCGGGATCACCAACAAGAGCCTTCGCGCCTGTGTTGCCCGGCTGCTCGGCGCCCCCTACAGCGCCAGCCAGATGACCTACGACCTGCGGCGTCTGCGCCTCAAGGGCCTGATCGAGCGGATCGAGCACACCCACACCTACACCCTGACTCCCGAAGGCCAACGGGTAGCGATCTTCTACACCAAGGTCAACGACCGGCTGCTGCAACCACTGCTCGCCGCCGACCAGCCTCAGGCCCCACCCGACCTCCGGCACGCCCTGAAAGCGATCAACCGTCACGTCGACGACTACATCGCCCGAGCACGCCTCCGACCGCCAAAAACTTGACTCACTTGTCCGGAGTCTGGATCCCAACGGCTCTAG
>NZ_CEVIVC010000198.1:1939-6447 GCF_982290645.1 Protofrankia sp. CiP1_Cm_nod4 | reverse complement strand
TATGTGGTCCTCTCCCGGGGTTGAGCATGGAACACTGGCAGGCGGCGGCCAGACTCGTGCGTGGACCAAGACACCAGTGAGGGCAGGGGCAGGGCCTCGGCGAGGTAGCTCATCATGTTGACCGGTTGCAGACGGTAGCGAGGAGTGGGAGGGCTCTGTAGCGGTCGGCGGCGACGTGTTCGAGGGTTTCTTTAATCTTCCTGGTGCCATTGAGACGGATCACACCGATGGCCAGGTTACGGAAACTCGCGGTAGTAGCGAGCAAGAGCTGACACGCGGGGAAGCCTGGCAGCGCTCCCACGCTCGCCACACGTCGTACGGTACGGCGGATCATCCCACAGGCACGGAGATGGCAATTCACATGACCAGCCTCGACCTCACGGCCACGGCCGAGCCCGGTGGCCGGTGGCCGGTGGCCGGTGCGACCCAACCCCTGGCCAGCCACGCAAAAATGATCATTGTCGATCATGCCCTCATGCTGACGGCCAGCGCGGACTTCTCCTCCAACGCCGAGAACACCAACAGCGAACTCGGGCTACTCGTCCACGACACCGCCATGGCCTCGTCCGTCGCATCCACCATGCGGGCCCAACACGGCGTTCTCCACGAGAGAGTCGTCCCCACTGGAACCGGCCGGACAGGGAGCTGGCGCGGTGACGGGTGACCGCCCCGTTTCCAGCTCCCTGTCCGGCCAGTCACCCCGGCCACCCGGTCGTTCTTCCAGCGTCGGCCTGCGCCTCGGGTGGCGTCTGCGAGTCCGCCAGCCCGCGAACGACGTCCGCGATCTGGCGTCGGAGTCCTTCCGCGTCCAGGTTCCGCACGTTGGTCGCGTTCAGATCAATCGCTGGGCCGTCCGGCCCCGACGTGACGGTGACCGTCACGTCCCCGACGCGGGTCCGGAGCCAGGTGACGACCACCGTGGCGAACCCGGTTCCGGCAGCGCCGAGCAACGCCAGGATCGACGGCCAATCCACACCTCGCTCCAAGCCGCACCGTGGTGGCTCCCCGATCGTCACCCAGTGCCGCTCGACTGGCACGTAAGACACGTCCGCTGCTGGATCGGGGCCGGCAGCGAAAGACTCTCGCTGCTCTGCCCCGAGTGTGCCGCCCCGGACGGAGCTGCCAGTATCCCCTGGCTGGTCGTGCCATTCCGAGGCGAGGTCAAACCTCCAGAGAGCCTCGGCAGAGTCGTCCCCATCGACACCTGGGTACGACAATCCCCCGTTTTTTCCTGCGTTCATTGAACGACTGAAGTGCAGGGACCGTCAAGGACTCCGTAAAGAAATCGATCCATAACAGTCTGTGATCACTATGAGTGTGGCGGTACATCGATCAGCCGGTGTCGCCGCCCCTTCGCGCGCGGCGTACGACGCAGGGAAACCGGATCCGCTGTGGCTCCGGACTCCGATGAGACACGGCGGCCGGCAGCGGACGATCCGATCGACGCCAGCATCCCCGCAAGCGTGTCGGCGCCCACCCGCGACCGTGGCGCCGTCCAGCAACAACACTTCAGATCTTGAAACATCCCGTGAACCCCGCCAAAGGCAGCTCGCGAATACTCGAACGAAAACACTCCTCGACGGTGTCGCGCTGTGCGCGACACCGTCATATGTCCCTTACGGATTTCGTGCCACCCGGTGCCGTTTGATACAGCCCGGTTTCGCCATCCGGGAACTACGCGATGACGTGTCATCGCAGACCACAGTGGATGTATTCGCGGAACGGGCACGCTGCTCGGACGGAATGTTCCACCAGCCCTGACCGGAGAAACCGGCGTCGTCTCTGCACAGCCGTGCTACCGACTACCGGGAAACCAGACGACTCACAGACGGATCATGATCGACTGGTCTGTGAGCGGACGGGGCTGGCGCGGACGTGCCGCGCGGTCCTCGGACTCAGCGGGCCTGGCCGGGCAGGGACCTCCAGCGGTCCGGATCGGGGCCGCCGAGCCAGCGGTCGATGTCCGCGCGCCACCACACCCGGGTGCCGCCCCAGGCCCGGGTGCGGTTGACCGTCGCGGCCGGCGCGGGCGCGACGGGATCGATCCGCAGCCGACGGTCGACGGCCTGCCGGGTCAGGCCGAGGATGACGGCGATGTCGGAGGACCCCACGAATACCGGCGGCTCATCCACGGGATCCGACGATAACCGGCCCGGTCACGGATCCGCTCCGGATCCGGGAGGGCGACGCTCCCGCCGGCATGGGCAGACCACGCCCATGATGTCACGGCCGCTGACCAGCGGCGATGACTGCCGCGATGAGCGTGGCGATGACACGTCATCGCCGATGCGACCGGCTCTGTTTCCGATGCCGGTTCCGGTTCGACCGACTCGATTCACCCAGCGAGGAATGCGGGCTTTCGCGTGTCGACACGCCACCGGATTCCGGGTCGGAGCACGGTGCCGTATTCGCGGAATGAGATGTCCATGATGACGGATGGCGAACAGTGATTGCCACGGTGAAGGTGCTGGGGTTACGGGCCCGGGACTTTACCGATGTTGCCGCGGCTGCCCGACGGGTCGTCGACTACGTCCAAGGCACCCCGACCGCCTCCGAAACCGTCCGCCGCGGGCCGGCGGGCTACTACAGTTCCGGGACGGCCCGCGGGCGGGCGCGGGGTTCCGGCGCGGATCTGCTCGGGCTGCGCGGCCAGGTCGATCCGGTGCACCTGCAGCGGCTGCTGTGCGGGCTGCACGCCCGCACCGGACAACCGGTGCTGCCCGCGGCCGGGTCGGCCGGCCGGGCCACCCTCGGTACCCCGTCGGCCATCGACGCCCCGTCGACGGCGGGGCAGGGGCAGGATGATGTCCTGACCTTGCGGGAGGCGGCGGCGATCCTCGGGGTCGGAGCGTCCTATCTGCGGCGGCTCGCGCAGCGCACCGCCGCGCTCGGCGCCGGCGGGCGATCCGACGACCCGGCCGGCGGGCCGTCCGCGCCGAGCGGCGCGGCGGACGCGGGCCCGGCGGCCGGCACCGGCGCAGGCCCCGGCGGGGAGCGGCTGGCGGCGGTCAAGGAGACGGGGTCGGGGCGGTGGCTGGTCTCCCGGGCCGAGGTGGAACGGTTCGCCGCCGCGCGGGAACCCCCGACGGTGGTGATCGGGTTCGATGTGACCTGCGCGGCCCCGAAAAGCATCAGCCTGCTGTGGACGTTCGGCGACGACGAGCTGCGCGCGGACATCGCCGCCGCTCTCGACGCCGGGGTGGACACGGTCCTCCGCTACCTGGAGCGGCACGCCACCGTCGGCACGGTCGACGGGACCAACCGGCCCGGCCTGGGGCTGGCCGCCGCGTCCTACCGGCATGAGGTGGCCCGCAGCGACGAGGCCCACCTGCACCTCCACACCATCGTCGCGAACGCGGTCGCCGTTCCCGTCCTCGACGACGACGGCCGGCCCGTCGCCGACAGCGCCGGGGTGGCGCGGGTGGTGTGGCGGGCGGTGGACGGCGAGGTGTTCCTCGCCCACGTGAAAACCGCCGGCTACCTCGGCGCCGCCGCGCTGCGCCACGAACTGTCCCGCCGCCGCGGGCTGCGCTGGGGGCCAATCCGCAACGGGGTCGCCGAGCTGGCCGCGTTCCCCCAACCGCTGCTGGAGGCGTTCTCCACCCGCACCGGAGAAATCAACGAGGAGTTCGCCGCGCTCATCGCGGACGGCTTCACCGCCTCCGGCGCGACCAAGGCCGCAGCACAACGCGGCTCACGAGCACCGAAGAAGGTCCTCGCCGACGGCCAGGTCCGCGCCGCCCAGCACGCCCGGCTGACCGACGCCGGATGGACGCCCGGACAGGTCCGCACGCTCGGCGCCCGCATCGACCGGACCCTCGACCCGCCGACCCCGGCGGACATCGCCGACCTGACGGACCGGCTGACCGGCCCGGCCGGACTGACCGCCCACACCCCCACGTTCACCGCCCGGGAGATCGTCCAACAGGTCGCGGCCTGGGCCGGGGACCGGCTCGACCCCGACGCCATCACGGACCTCGCCGAACAGACGCTTACCGACCCGCGGATCGTCCTCGCCGACACCGCCGCGACCCGCCGGCGGCGCCAACCCGAACCGATCTACACCACCCTCGACCTGCTCGAGGCCGAGGACAGCCTGCTCGCCCTGGCCCGCCAGGGCCGGGTCGACCACGGCGGCCCCGCCCACCGTCTCCTCACCCCGGAGCAGGTGAACCGGCTTCTCGCCGCGGCCACCGCCGCGGCGGATCCCGGCGGCGCGCACGGCGCGCCGGCTCCGTCGCCGGACGGCGCGACCGCGCTGAACGCGCCGCGCGATCCTGGCGCGACCACGGCAGGCGCGCCATCCGACCCGGACGCCGCCGCTCCCCCACCGGCCACCCGCGACAGCCGCGCCACCGGAGACGGCGCCGAGCCGTCCGGGCCATCCGCCCGACGGCTGTCGGCCGAACAGGTGGAGCTGGCCCGGCGCATCCTGACCTCCACCGATCTGGTGCGGCCGGTCATCGGCCCGGCCGGCTCCGGCAAGACCGAGGCCATGCGGCTGGTCA
>NZ_CEVIVC010000198.1:0-1509 GCF_982290645.1 Protofrankia sp. CiP1_Cm_nod4 | reverse complement strand
CCACCATCCTGCGCGACGCCGGCTACCACGTCCTCGCCGCCGCCCACGGCGGCCGGCAGACCGACCAGCTCGCCGACCGGCTCAACATCCCCGCCCGGGTCGTCGCCGGCTGGCTCACCCTGCTCGACCACACCGACGACCCGACCACCATCTGGCCGGCCGGCACCGTACTCATCCTCGACGAGGCCACCCACGTCGACACCCGCCACGCCGAACGGCTCCTGCGCTACGCCACCCGCACCCACACCGTGATCATCGCCCTGGGGGATCCCGCCCAACTCGGCGCGGTCGGCGCCGGCGGCTGGTTCACCCACCTGGCCGCCACCACCCCGGACACCCCCGAGCTGACCGTGCTGCACCGCCAGGCCGGCCCGGCCATGGCACCCGTCCGCGCCGCCCTCACCGGCCTGCGCACCCCCACCGCCGGCGCGGCCCGGCGCGCCCTGGACCGGCTCGCCGCCGACGGCCGGATACGGCTGTGCGACAGCCGCGACGAACTACTCGCCGCCGTGGTCGACGACTGGTACACCGCATGGCACCACCGGCCGCAGCCCACCGGCGCCGGGGGGACGCCCACACGCCCGCGACCGGCGGCGATGCCGGTCATGATGGCCGAAACCCACCACGACGTCGAGGCCCTCAACCAGGCCGCCCGCACCCGGCTGACCGCCGACGGCACCCTGACCGGCCCGGCCCTGCACGTCGCCGGCCGCACCTTCCAGGCCGGCGACCAGGTCATCACCCTCACCCAGCACGGCCACACCCTCGTCCCCGCCGGCAGACCCGCCGCCGCCTACATCCGCACCGGCACCCCCGGCCGGGTCGTCGCCGTCCACCCGCACCCCGACCAGCCCGACCGCCAGGCCGTCACCGTCGACTTCCCCGGCAAAGGACGCATCCGCATCCCCTGGGCCTACCTGACCCACGCGTTCCCCGACGGCCGCGACGGCGGCCTCGCCCACGGCTACGCCATCACCGCGCACAAATCCCAGGGCGCCACCATGACCACCGCCCGCCCCGTCATCACCGACCGCACCAGCCGCCCCGGCCTGTACGTCATGCTCTCCCGCGCCCAGACCGACCTACGCGCCTACCTGATCCGCCGCCGCGACCTGGAAAGCAGCCTCGACGACGAGAACTGGCTCCCGATCCTGGACGACACCCACAGCCCCCTGCAACGGCTCGCCGACCATCTCGACCGCTCCCGACCCGAACGGATGGCCGGCGACCTCGACCCCCTCGCCCACACCGCCCACCGGCTACGCACCCGGCACACCCTCGCCGAACTCACCGCCCTGCACCACACCGCCCTGCACGCCGGGCACCCCGCCGACGCACCGGAACTCCACGTGCTGCGCCGCGCGGACCAGGCCGCCGCGGCCACGACCGCCACCCAGGCGATCACCGACCCGCCCGCCAGCCTGCTCGCCCGGATCGGCCCACGACCCGACACCGGCCCCGACCGCACCGTCTGGGACCAGGCCGTGGCCGCGCTGGCCACCTACCACG
>NZ_CEVIVC010000197.1:5810-7632 GCF_982290645.1 Protofrankia sp. CiP1_Cm_nod4 | reverse complement strand
CCCCCCGCGGGCCGGGCGCGGGGACGGAGCCCGCCAGCAGCGCCCGGGCATGCGCCCGGTATGCCTCCGCCCCTCTGGAACGCTTCGCCGTCGTGAGGATCGAGCGTCCGGAGACCGGCGCCTCGGCGAACCGGACCGACCGCGCGATGGGTGGCTGGAGCACCGCCACCGCGTACCGGGCGGCGACGTCCGCCAGGACGGCACGGCCGTGCGTGGTCCGGGCCTCGAAGAGGGTCGGCAGCACTCCGCGGACCCGCAGCTCGGCATTGGTCAGACGCCGCACGTCGTGGACGGTGTCGAGCAGCTGCCCGACACCGCGGTGCGACAGGGTCTCGCACTGCAACGGGATGATCACCTCATTCGCCGCCGTCAGCCCGTTGATCGTCAGGATCCCGAGCGAGGGGGGGCAGTCGATCAGGATGAAGTCGTAGCTGTCGCTGATCTCGGCGAGCGCGAGCCGCAGCGCGTGCTCACGGCCGGTACGGGACAGCAGCACGGCTTCGCAGCCGGCCAGCTCGATGGTCGCCGGCAGCAGATCCGGGCCGTCCTCGGTCCGTCGCACCACGAGGCCGGGGCTGAGCCGGCCCAGCAGCACGTCGTGCACGGACAGCTCGATGACGTCCGGATCCAGGCCCAGGGAGAACGTCAGGCATGCCTGCGGATCGAGGTCGACGAGCAGGACCCGGCATCCCAGTTCGCTCAGCGCGGCGCCGAGGCTCGTCACGGACGTCGTCTTGGCGACGCCACCCTTCTGGTTTGCGACGGCGAAGACGCGAGCCATGCAGATCAGTCTCCAAGCGTCGGCGCAAAACCACAACACCCCACGCCACAACAACATCACCGACACCTGAAAAACTCGATCTCCATTTCGGACAAATCATAAAAGAACGCACACTCATCCGGTGCGGATCACCACCGGACGTCCCTGCCGACGCACCCGGCCGGGCGTCGGGCCCCGGCCGGGAAACCTCTGGGCGGCACGGCGGAGGTCTGTGAGGATGAGGGGTCTGTGAGGATGAGGGGATGGCACGCGGCGCGCCAGTACCGTCCGGGCGGGAGCCTCGGGCGGCCCCGACAGTGCAGCCCGCGGCGGGATCCCGATCGCCCGAGCACCGCGGTGGCCTGCGCCGGCCCCCGCCACAGCAATGATCGGTGACATTCTCGGCCTGCTGCTGGCCGTCGCCCTCATCGCCGCCAACGGGCTGTTCGTGACCGCCGAATTCGCTTTTGTGGCGGTCGACCACAGCCGGCTCGAGCAGGCGGCGCGGGACGGCTCCCACCGCGCGGCCCGGGCGCTGCGGGCCGTCCGGTCGCTGTCGTTCCAGCTTTCCGGCGCGCAGCTGGGCATCACCCTGACGTCGCTGGTGCTCGGCTACCTCGCCGAGCCGGCGATCGCCTCCCTGCTGCTGCCCACGATCGACGCGACCGGCCTGCCGGCCGGCGTCGGCCATGCCGTCGCGGTGACCGCCGCCCTGCTGATCGCGACAGTCGCCCAGATGGTCTTCGGCGAGCTCTTCCCGAAGAACATCGCGGTCGCGGCGCCGGTAGCCGCGGCCCAGTGGGCCGCCGGGCCGCAGATGCTCTTCTCCAGCGTCTGCCGGCCGGTCATCACGCTTCTCGACGGGTCCGCCAACCGGCTGCTGCGCGCGCTGGGGATCGAGCCGCGAAGCCAGCTGCAATCGGCCAGGTCGCCGTCCGAGCTCGGCTGGCTGGTGCGCTCGTCGGCCGAGCACGGCACACTGCCCGGCAACACCGCGAGCCTGCTGGGCAGATCCCTGCGGCTACGCGAGCGCACCGCCCAGGACGTCATGACACCGCGGAT
>NZ_CEVIVC010000197.1:4889-5340 GCF_982290645.1 Protofrankia sp. CiP1_Cm_nod4 | reverse complement strand
GCGGGTGGTCGCGCTGCACGCCGACGACAGCGTCACGGAACTGCTCCGGGTCACCGGGGAATCAGGCCGCTCCCGCTTCCCCGTCCTGCGCCCCACCGGCACCGCCGCGCCTGGCGCCGGCGCCTCCGACACCGATGGCACCCCTGACACCGGTGGCACCGGTGGCACCTCTGACACCGCCTCCCAGCGGGATTCGGGTACCGCTAGGGACCCGGGCTCCGCTCGCGCCACCGCCGGCCACGCAGGCGCCGGCCACACAGGCGTCACCGGCCACGCAGGCGTCACCGGCCACGCAGGCGTCACCGGCCGCCGAGGCTGCGCCGGCTCCGGAGGGGGAGGGCACGCGGCCGAGCCGCCGGGCCCGGGGAGCGTCCCGGCTGTCCCCGGGGACGTCGACGACGTCGTCGGGGTCGTCCACGTCAAGGACGCCTTCGGTGTGCCGCCGGCCGAA
>NZ_CEVIVC010000197.1:0-4801 GCF_982290645.1 Protofrankia sp. CiP1_Cm_nod4 | reverse complement strand
CGCGGCAGCACACCGGTCAGCCGGCTCATGGTCGCTCCGGTGGTGGTGCCGGCATCGCTGAGCTGCGACGATCTGCTCACCACCCTGCGCGGGCACAGCCTTCAGATCGCCGTGGTCATCGACGAGTACGGCGGCACCGCCGGCGTGGTCACCCTGGAGGACCTCGTTGAGGAGCTCGTCGGCCACGTCCTGGACGAGTACGACCAGCCGGAGAGGCCCGACGCCACCGCCGGGCCGGACGGGAGCTGGTCGCTGTCCGGCCTGCTCCGCCCGGACGAGGTCGCCGACCTGACCGGTGTCCGGCTGCCCGACGGCCCGTACGAGACCGTCGCCGGCATCGTCCTGCACCGGCTCGGGCGCATCCCGCAGCCGGGTGACCAGGTCGATGTCGAAGGACATCTGCTCACCGTCGAGGAGATGGACCATCATCGCGTCAGCCGTGTCCGGCTGACGGGCTGCCCGCCCGGCCAGCCGGCCCGGACCCGCCGGAGCGGGCACACCGGCCGCCCGCCCGGCTCGCACGGTCCGGGTCCGCGTAGCCCACACGGTCCGCACGGTCCGCACGGCCCGCACGGCACCGATGACACCGGCGGCACCGACGGCCCGGGCGGGCAGGCACGGCGATGACCCTGCTCTATCTGGTCGGCACGATCTTCCTGCTGGCCGGCAACGCGTTCTTCGTCGGCGCCGAGTTCGCCGTCATCTCGGTCCGTCGCGACCAGGTCGAACCGTCCGCGGCCGAAGGCGACCAGCAGGCCCGGAGCGTCCTGACCGCGATCGGGAACCTGTCGCTGATGCTCGCCGCCTCCCAGCTCGGCATCACGATCTGCTCGCTCGGGCTCGGCGCGGTGGCCGAGCCCACGATCGCCCACCTGATCGAGGGGGGTCTGGACCGGCTCGGCGTCCCCAGCGGCTTCCACCACCCGATCGGGTTCGCGCTCGCGCTCCTGATCGTCGCCTGCCTGCACATCGTGCTCGGCGAGATGGTGCCGAAGAACATCGCGCTGGCCGGCCCCGAGCAGGCAGCCCGCTGGCTCGCGCCGCCGCTGCTCCGGTTCGCCGGCCTGACCCGCCCACTGATCGTCTTTCTCAACGCCGTCGCCAACCGATGTGTCCGGCTCGTCCGCGTCCATCCGGTGGACGAGCTGAGCACCGCCTACACCCCGGACCAGCTCGCGACGATGATCGCGGAATCCCGGCGGCAGGGCCTGCTGGAGGACACCGAGCACGAGCTGCTGACCGGCGCGCTGGAGCTGTCCGAGCGGGCCGCCGGCACCATCATGATCCCGGTCTCGGAGATCGTGACCGTCCCGTGGTCGGTGACCGCGTCCGAGCTGGAGAAGCTGGTCGCCGAGACCGGCTTCTCCCGCTTCCCGGTGCGCGCCGCCGGCGGTGGCGCCCCGGCCGGGCCGGGCCCGGTAGTCGTCGGTTTCGTGCACGCCAAGGACGTCATCGGTATCCATGGCGACGCCCGCGACGAGCCGCTGCCGCCACGCAGGCTGCGGCCGATGGCCGAGGTCCGCGCCGACCTGCCGCTGGACGAGGTCCTGCGCCTGATGCAGCGCAGCGGCTGCCATCTCGGCCGGGTACCCGGGCCGAACGGCACGACCCGCGGCGTCATCGCCCTCGAGGACGTGGTCGAGGAGTTCGTGGGCGAGATCGAGGACGCCAGCCACCGGCAGGGTGTAGGTGAGAACCTCCGTCAGGACAGCGGTTTCCACCTACAGACGCGGAAGCCGTAGGTGGAAACCGCTGTCCTGGTGACGGCTTCCACCTACGGACGGGGAGGCTTCGGGTAGCGGGACGCGGCCTACGCCTTGTCGTTCCTGGGCGCGGCCGACTGGACGACCTCGAACGACCACAGCGTGGCCGCGGCCGCGGCCGGCGCACCGGCCCCGGGATGACCAGCAGGTCCGCCGTGACCGGCCGGCGCGCCAGCCCCTGGGTGGCCACCGCCGGGGTGGCCGCCGGGGTGGCCGCCGGGGTGGCCGGCCGATGCCGGGGCACCCGCGGCGTCCGCCGCCGCCTGCGCGTGCCCGGCCTGGAAGGCGTTGGACGCCTGCCACTTCTGGAAGTCCTCCTCGCTGCGCCAGCGCGTGTAGACGAGGTAGGTGTCGGTGCCCTCCACCGGCCGCAGCAGCTCGAACCACTCGAAACCGTCCGCGGCCTCCACGATGCCGGCCCGGCCGGCGAACCGCTGCTCCAGCGTGGCCCGCAGCTCGGCCGGGACGGTCAGTGCATTGATCTTCACGACGCTCATGGGGCCACGTTAGTTCGTGGCGCCGGTCATGCGACAGCGCAACGACCCGCTCGGACCGGCGCATGTGCGCATCGCCCCGCGTTACATCACCATCTGATCACAATCTAGACACGCAGCGCACCCTGCATGCATCCATCGTAGTCAATGTGCAACCATTAGTTTCTATTTGATTCCTGAGAGTAAGAAACGGGGATGTTCAGGTGATTGATCAACGGCATCGAGCCCATGAAGTCACTGATGCCGTGACACGATCCACGCCGTGGCGGCCGGCGGCCGGCACGGGCAGTGGCGCCAACGTCAACAGCGATACCGACGGCAACCGCGGCACCAGCGACGACCACGGCACCGACAGCGGCGGCGGCACGGACAGCAACCGCGGTGCCGACAGCGGCGGCACGGACGCGGGCCCCGCACCGGATGCCGGGCTGTTCGGGCCGGCCAGTGTGACCTGGCGGGTGCACGGCGATCCGAGCATGATCGTCGCCGGTATCCGCGCGCTGCTCCTGCAGGGCGTGCACCCGCTGGCCATGGCCGGCGTCGCCCAGCACTCCGCCTACCGGGCCGACCCGTGGGGACGCCTGCTGCGTACCGCCACCTACGTCGAAACGATCACCTATGGGACGACCGCGCAGGCGCGGCAGGCCGCCGAACGGGTACGTCGCGTGCACACGCGTGTCCGTGGCACCGAGCCCACCAGTGGCCGGCCCTACCGGGCTGGCGATCCCGAACTGCTGCTGTGGGTGCATGTGAGCGAGGCCGAGTCCTTCCTCTCGACGGCCCGCCGATGCGGCCTGCGCCTCACCGACAGCCAGGCCGACGCCTACTTCGCCGAGCAGGTGCGGGCCGCCGAGCTGATCGGTATCCCGGCGGAGGACGTTCCGGACAGCCAGGCCGCGGTTGCCCACTATTTCACGCGGATGCGTCCTCACCTGCGGGTGACGCCGCAGTCCCGCGAAATGATCTCGTTCATCCTGCGGCCGCCCATGCCCCGGTGGGTGTCGCGGACCACGCCCGCGCGCCCGGCGTGGTCCGCCCTGAGCGCGATCGCCGCCGGGATGCTGCCGGGCTGGGCCCGCCGCCTCTACGGCCTGCCCGACACACCGCTGCTGGACACCGCCGCCTGCCTGGGCGCACGGGCGACACGTACCGCGCTGCTCGCGCTGCCCCGTCGGCTACGGCAGGTTCCCGAGCCGCGGGACGCCGTGATACGCCCTGCCAGGACGCGTCCTGCCAGGCCCGCGCCCGAAGCCCGGATGATCCCCCGGGACGCCCCACGGCGCCTTCTGATGACACTGCCACGCCAGCGGGCGCAGGAGAGCCAGCCGCCGCCCCAGGGCCGCCGCCGGCCCGCCCACCTGACGGTGGCGCCAGGCCGGTGACACAGGCTGGTGACACTGGCCCGACAGCGCAGCCGGGACGATATAGCAGGGGCAAAAAGTGTGTAATAAGGACAAAATGCAATAACGCCGTAGGGGGCTGTCACGGGCAGCCTGATGTGGCCTACCCTTGCCGATCGTGGCTCAACTTCCCCGGGTAGCGGTGTTCGGCGCGGGCCCGGCCGCCGGGACGGCGCTGCGCGCGCTCGTCGACTCCGGGCTGGACGCGCACCTGTTCGTGACACACGATCGCGCGGCGCGCGACGCGGGCGGCGGCCCGGCGGCGGCACCCCCCTCGTCCACCGGGGAGCCCGCCGGGGCCGGCAAGGAGCCCCCCGCAGGCAGCGGGGAGTTCCCGGACGAGCGGGGCTTCGCCGGGCGGTTCACCAGGCTCGACAGCGATGGCTACGGGATCCGCCCGGTGGACGGCGACCGTCGGCCGTTCGACGTCCGCGTCGGTGGCCAGCCGGCGACCCGCTGGGACGCCGTGGTGCTCCTCGGGGGAATCATCGCGCCTGGCGCCGGGCAGGCCGCCGAGTACCGGCCGGCCGGCCCGTCCGCCGTCCCGTCGCCGTTGTTCGGCGGCGTTTTCGACCCGGACACGGAAGGGGTGTACGGATGCGCTGTCCTGACGCACCGGTCAGGTGAGGCGAATCCCGCCCGTGGGCGTCTCTCCCGGCTGGTAGCCCCCGAGGCGATCAGCGTCACCGACAGCGTCACCGACAGTGTCCGGCTCGCCGAGGCGCAGGCCCGCTGGCTGGGCGAATACCTGCGTGGCCGCTATCTGCTGCCGCCACGGTCGGTGATGCTGGCCGCTACCGGCGCCGCCGGGGCGTCGCGGTCACCGGTCGGCGGCCCGCGCGGCCGGTGGTCACGGCCGCGCCACCGCGGCGGCGTCGACGCCTACCTGCGCTGGCTGGCCGCCGAGGTGCGCCGGGGACGCGCCCGGGCCGCCGCCGCCCGGTATCCGCTGCCCGTCCCCTCTCTGCTCACGGCGCGCTGATCCCAGGGGCCCGCGGGCCCGGAAACCCGGCGGCGGAGCGGCGGCCCACCCGGCCGCGTCCCCGCGCGGCCATCCGTGGGGCGGCGCGAGGCGCGGACGGGACGGCGGGGCACTTCCCGGTGGCGTCGGCGCGGCGGTCGCCGGGGCGGGGCGGTCGCCGGG
>NZ_CEVIVC010000196.1:3183-8046 GCF_982290645.1 Protofrankia sp. CiP1_Cm_nod4 | reverse complement strand
GATTCCAGTGGTGACAGACGGTGTCATGAGAGCAGGATCCGCCGCCGGAGCAGGGGAAATCCGGCGCGGTCGTACATCTGCCTCTTGATCGGGACAACGTTCGGGACTGACGGCCATGAGGACGAGGCTGGAACGACGAGGAGGGCAGACGACCGGATCAGCCACCCCAGCAGCTTGACGAAGATGAGGGTGTCAGCTCCTCCGGAGCCGTTCCGGGGTGTCTGAGGTCTCTGTGATCCGGTCGTATGGGTTCCTGCTGACGGGAGGGTCCGGGGTCAGGATCGCTGGTAATGGGCGAGTGCAACGGTGCTGTGTCAGTCCGCCCACGGGCCGACGCCGCCGACCCGCTCGACCGCGATCCGAATGATCATTCCGGTTTCGGAGCCGCGGTTCCTGAAGGGGTAGACATCGGTGCCGAGGTAGCGCTGGGCCAGGGTGTCCATGAGTGCGGTGAATTCGTGTGGGATCCCTGGGCCGAGGAGGGTTGCTCGGCCCCGTACGGTGAGGTATTGGGTGAGGCCGTCCGCGGTTCCGTCGGCGGTTCGCTCGTTGTCGTGGATGATGACCGTCGCTCGCGGGTCCCGGCGCAGGTTGCGTACTTTCCGGCGATGCTCCTCCACGCCGAAGACGAGGCTGCCTCTGTCGAGGGCCATCCACACCAGCGAGGCCTGCGGCGTACCGTCAGGGTCGATCGTCACGACGGTTGCCTCCCGGTCCGATGCGAACAGCCGGTGGGCGCTTGCGGGCAACGCCGGCATCCCTTTCCCGTCCGGGTGCTCTCCTTGCCGGTCGGGGTGCTCTGTTGTTGTCTGGCTGGTCATCAGGGCTGTTCCTCGTTCTACGGGTGCACGGTTCCTGAAGGGCGCCGCGACGTGGACAGGGCCGGATTGTCCGTGTCGCGGTGACGCAGGCCCTGTTCGGTGATTACCGCGAGGCCGGTGGCTTCGGTTGTTCGTCATGGTGGATGTCGATGAGGACCTTCCCGACCGCGCCGCCCTCGACCGCGTCGTGCGCGGCGGCTGTCCCGGTCAGCGGGAAGCGGTGCAGCGGCAGCCCGGCGTCTTCGCCGGTCCGCAGGGCGCCGGCGGCCACGGCGGCGTTCACGTCCTCGATGGCTTGGTGTTTCGCCGTGTCGGGCATCGTGTAGACGAGCACGAACTGCAGGCGGGTGTTGGCGAACATGTGCGGCTGGAGGGGAACGGTCAGCTGGGAGCCGCTGGTGTCGGCGTAGATGGCGATGACCCCGTTCGGGGCTATGACCTGCTGGTTGAGCGCGGCGTTCACGACGGGGTCCACCTCGACCACTATGTCGACGCCGTCGGGGGCGGTCTTGCGTATCGCTTCGGCCGCGTCCGGCGTGCGGTAGTTGATGACATGGTGCGCGCCGGCCGCGGAGGCCAACGCTGCCTTCCGCGGAGAGCTGACGGTGGAGACGACGTTCGCCCCGGCCCAGCGCGCCAGCTCGATCGCGGCGTGCCCGACCGCTCCCGCGCCGCCGGCGACGAGCACGGTCCGGCCGGCCAGCGCCGATGGTCCGAGGACGGACGGGCCGTCCGGGTGGACGGTGAGGGCGCGGTGCGCGGTCAGGGCTGGGATGCCGAGGCTCGCCCCGAGGTCGAACGAGGCAGCCGGGGGCAGCGGCACCGCCTGGCGTGCGGGTAGTACCACCGCCTCCTGCGCGGTGCCGTCAGCTCGCTGCCAGGTGGCCTCCCAGATCCACACGCGTTGTCCTATCCGCGTGGGATCCACTCCCTCACCGACCGCGTCGACGGTGCCGGCGCCATCCTGGTTGGGAACCTGACCGGCCGGCGGGAGCGACGAGCCCAGCGCTCCCCGGCGCACCTTCCAGTCCGTCGGGTTCACCCCCGACACGGCGACGCGGACCCGGACCTGACCCGGCCCCGGCTCGGGCTCCACCCGCTCTACCAGCCGCAGCACATCGGAGCCCCCGATCCGTTCGTACACGATCGATTTCACGCGGCGTTCCTTCCAGGAGAACCAGGACAACCAACGGGCACGTCGGCACGCCCCCGTCTCCGCCTCCCCTACGCGGGGAGCCGGACCACCACGTCAGGATGACCCGGCACCTGATCCGCCGGAAGTGGCCCGCAAGACACCATCCGATAGGATCTGGCCATGCATCGGGTCGCCGTGCTCGCCCTGGACGGAGTCATCCCGTTCGAACTCGGCATTCCAGGGCGGATCTTCACCGCCGCCATCGGGTCAGCTGGCGAGCCGCTTTACGAGGTGATCGTCTGTACCGTCGACGGCCGGCCGGTCCGCACCGATGCGGGGTTCAGCATCGCCGTCGACCACACGGCCGGGGTCCTCGCGGCGGTGGACACCGTCGTCATCCCACCCGTCCATCCACTCGAGATCAACATGGCCGGGCGGTTGCCCGAGCTGGTAGCCGGCGCGCTTGCCGGCATCCCGGCGGGTACACGCATCGTGTCGATCTGCACAGCCTCGTACCTTCTGGCCGCCGCGGGCCTGCTCGACGGCCGCCCGGCCACCACCCATTGGTTTGAGGCCGACCGCTTCCAGCGGATGTTCCCCCGGGTGAAGGTCGATCCTGACGTGCTGTTCGTGGACGACGGCGATGTGCTCACCTCGGCGGGTGCCGCCTCCGGCATCGATCTGTGCCTGCACCTCGTCCGTCGCGACCACGGCAGCGAGGTCGCCAACCGCGTGGCCCGTCTCTGCGTTGTGCCGCCATGGCGTGATGGGGGACAGGCCCAGTACATCGAACATCCCGTCCCGCCGCCATCGACCGCCAGTACCGCTCCCGCCCGCGCCTGGGCGCTCGAGCGGCTGCCGGAACCGCTGTCCCTGGCTGAGCTCGCCGCCCACGCGGGCATGAGCGTACGCACCTTCACCCGGCGGTTCCGCGACGAAGTCGGCCTGACCCCCGGCCAGTGGCTGACCGGGCAGCGGCTGGAACGCGCCCGGCACCTTCTCGAAAGCAGCGACCTGCCGATCGACATCGTCGCCCGACAGGCTGGGTTCGGCACCGGCGTCTCCCTCCGGCAGCATTTCCGCGCCTCCGTCGGCGTCTCGCCGGCCGTCTATCGGCGTACCTTCCGCACCCGGAACCGGTGACCCGCGCTTCCCGCACACCGGTGAGATTCGCGATACCCATGCCATGTCATGTCCCGATCGGAAGGAACGGGGATGCTGCACTTTATCAGCCCTGCAGGGGATGCGGAGATCGCGTTCGCCCGGCCGCATCCCCGGCTGCGCCCGGGAGTGCATCTCTACCGGGGGCACCGGATGCACCTGCTGCGCCCGCGGCGGAAATTAGAGATTCCTGTCAGTGCGGTGACCCTCGTTCTGGGATTTGCCGAGGAACTGCGCGTGAGCGGCGTTGGCGAAGGGGTGGCGGTGGACAGTTACGCGTCTTTTCTCGCCGGGCTCCAGACGCGGGCCAAAATAGTTGAGAACAGCAGAAGCCTGTACGCGGTGGAAGTGGTCCTCATGCCGTGGGTGGCGTTCACCCTGTTCGGTGTGGCCATGCACGAGGTGGCCGAGCGTGTCGTGGATCCGGGTGATCTTCTTGGTGGCGGTGTCCGTGACCTGACCGGGGCACTGGCGGCCCTGCCGGACTGGGAGCAGCGGTTCGCGTTGCTGGACACGGTGCTCGCGCAGTGGATCGACCGCGGGCCCGTCCACTCGCCGCGGGTGGTGTGGGCCTGGCAGCAGCTGATCCGTACGGGCGGGACGATCCCCATCGCCCGACTGGCCGCGGGGACCGGCTGGGGACGACGTCAGCTGGAAAACCGCTTCCGGGAGCAGATCGGCCTGTCACCCAAGGCGGCGGCACGGGTGCTGCGGCTACGGCGCGCACTGCGGCTGCTGGCCACCGGTACGGCGCCGGTGCAGATCGCTGCGACCTGCGGGTTCAGTGACCAGGCGCACTTCGCCCGCGAGTTCAAGGCCATGACCGGCTCCACCCCGCGCCGCTTCCTCACCGACCGCAACGCCGCTCCCGTCGGACCGGGGCCGTGGGAGCGTTGGGACCGGATGCCCGGAGAGGTCACCAGCGTCATGTTGAGCACCGGGCTTCCCGCCTGAGCCCGCGGCGCGAGACCGACAGGCTGGCCGAGCCGGGCTGCGGGGGTGCGCGTTTATTCAATACACGACCGCATCGTGGGTGCCACGATGTGCCGTGTCCTCGCTACCGAGGTCCCGGTGGTAACCGCACCGAGAACCGGCATCAACAACGTGCGGTTTTCCGGCAGTGCCAGATGGGGCCCCGGCGGATACAGGAGAGAGCGCGCGCAACGTCCGGCGACCGGCCACCCCGAGAAACTGATCTTGTATATCGGCCCTGGCTGTCGCCGCACGCGCTTTTCCGGGAATGCTGACCATGAGGAAGGAAAAGTATGCGCAAAAAGCTCGGCATCAGACGTCTGCGTCGAACCGCTGCCGGTCTGCTGGCTACCGCGGCTCTGGCTGTCTGTGGCGTTGCCATGACGGCTGGCCAGGCCTCGGCGGCCACTACCTACTGGACCTACCAAAGCCAGTACAATGGCGATTGCCTGACGGCCTCGGCGACAGGCAGTGGTGTTTTCACAGCCACCTGCCATGGCTGGCAGTCACAGGACTGGGACTGGATTGGTTCTGCCAATGCATACGGCCAGCACCAGTTGAGCAGCCGGACCAGGGGCCTCTGTCTGACAACCGATGCCAAGTCGGACCGGAACGCTGTCTGGCTGAGTTCCTGCAACGGCGGGCAAGGCCAGTACTGGGATAACGATCTTCCGCCTTATCTCTACGCCGATGGATATTTCTGGAGCAATAGCCTGCGCATTTCTCCGGAGAGCGACGCCGTCTACACCTCTGATGCGCAGAAAGACTGGAACG
>NZ_CEVIVC010000196.1:1773-2830 GCF_982290645.1 Protofrankia sp. CiP1_Cm_nod4 | reverse complement strand
CACGACCCATTACTGGAGCGCAAGCTCTCATCAGTGAGCGGCACAGGCCCCTCCGGTGCGGTGACGCCGTTCGGATAAGCCCGGTCGCTCCCGATTCCAGAAGGTGTGAACGATGCCCTGGGCGGGGCATCGTTCACACCGGATGTCAGTCCCGTTTGAATGCCTCCCGGCGCAGCAGCTGGAACAGCGTGGGGGCGCCTTCGGAGGTTGTCACCGCGGCGGCCTTGCGCACGAACCGGGTATCGGCCGCCTGTTCGAGCAGGCTCGCGGCAAGGTCGGTGCGGCTGGTGAAGACGCCCGGCGCCTGGTCCTCGTGAAGCTCGTAGTCCGTCACACCGGGCGCGTCGAAAAGGCCCGAGGGGCGCATGACCGTCCAGTCGAGGCCGCTGCCGCGCAGGAATTCCTCCATGCGGCGCATGTCGGCGTAGGTCGTCTTTCCGATCGTCGCTGTGATCAACGGCTGGAGAACCCGGTTCAGCAGGAAACCGCCGTCCGCGTGATGGTGCGGCTCGGCGGCGCTCGAGCTCACCACGGCCACTCGCTTGACCCCGTGCCGCACCATCGCGGCGGTGATGTTACGGATGCCGTCGCTGTAGATGGTGACCGGCTTGCGGGTGAACGGCACACCGAGCGTCGACAGCACGACGTCGGCGCCTTCGACGGCTCGGTCGACGGCCCGCGCGTCGTACGCGTCGGCTTCCACGACGTCGAGCCGTTCATGCGTGACCGGGAATTCCGCCGGCCGCCTGGTCACCGCGGCGACGTGATGACCGGCGGCCAGCGCCTGTCCGGTCAGCAGCCGGCCGGTCGGCCCGTTGGCGCCGAAAACGACGATCCTCATGGCTACGCTCCTTCTGAATGATCCGTTCATGTGATGGTGCCCACCGTGCGGTAATATTTGGGCGCCCATATCCAGTGGTAGAGGAACCTGACGGGTGGCGGCAGCATCCCGAGAACGTTGGCCTGTGTTCCCTCGGATGCGCCGTCGAGCAGCCACGGGAGGAATTCCGCGCCCCCACGCAGGCCCTGCGTTTTACGAATCGTCGTGGTGAACGCC
>NZ_CEVIVC010000196.1:0-1208 GCF_982290645.1 Protofrankia sp. CiP1_Cm_nod4 | reverse complement strand
CTCAGGCGTTCGGCCCCCGCGCCACTGGTGGCTGCGTCCAATTCACGATCCCTTCCATGTGCGGCCGCCGTGGCCGCCGGCTCGGGGCCGGCCCGTCCGGCCGTCATCTCTCTGTCGGATCCCGACGGGCGGATGTGACTGTCGCCCCCGTCACCCGTCGGTACCGCTGTCGACGGCATCCAGGACCCGGGACCGGTGGGCCGGACCAGATGCGGCCGGCCAGCCCCGTCACATCGGCGGCGCCGGATTCGTCATTGCTCAGGAGAGGCTCGATCGAAGGAGCGGTGGCCCGTGGACGACGCGACCTGGCAGGCCGAGCAGTTCGAGCGACAGCGCCCGCGGCTGCACGCGGTCGCCTACCGCATGCTCGGTTCGCGCAGCGAGGCCGAGGACGCGGTCCAGGAGGCGTGGCTGCGCCTGAGCCGCTCCGACGACGATGCGATCGGCAACCTCGGCGGCTGGCTGACAACGGTCGTGGGACGGGTGTGCATCGACATGCTGCGTGCCCGCCACGCCCGCCGGGAGGACTACGCCGGCACCTGGCTACCCGAGCCGGTCGTCAGCGTCGACGACAGCGACGGCCCGGAACAGCAGACGCTGCTTGCCGACTCCGTCGGCCTGGCCCTGCTCGTCGTGCTCGAAACGCTCACCCCGTCCGAACGGCTCGCGTTCGTCCTGCACGACATGTTCGCCGTACCGTTCGAGGAGATCGCCTCGATGCTCGGGCGGACACCCGCCGCGGCCCGTCAGCTCGCCAGCCGCGCCCGACGCCGGGTGCGAGGCAGCCCGACCGTCCCGGACGCCGATATCGCCACGCAGCGTAGGGTCGTGGCCGCGTTTCTGGCGGCATCCCGCGCCGGTGACTTCGACGCCCTCGTCGCGGTACTGGATCCCGACGTCGTGTTCCGCGTTGACACCGGCTCACGCACCCGGCCCGTGCCCGCCCTGCTCACCGGTGCCACGGACGTCGCACGGCAGGTCGCCGTCCAGGGCCCACGCTTCGCACGGCACTGCCAGCCGGCGCTGGTCAACGGCACCGCCGGGATCGTCGCCCGGACATCGGCCGGCATCATCGCGGTCGCCGGCCTCACCGTGATCGAGGAGTGTATCGCCACGATCGACCTGATCCTCGACCCCGACAAACTCAACAACCTGCTCCTGGCCGACTAGAACGAGGATCTCCCGGCCGGCCCAGCTCATTTTCCCTA
>NZ_CEVIVC010000195.1:1982-7864 GCF_982290645.1 Protofrankia sp. CiP1_Cm_nod4 | reverse complement strand
CGGCGGTTGTGCTGACGGCGGCGACCGTGTCGAGGAAGCCGTCGACCAGGCGGTCCACGTCCGCCGCGTCCGCGGGGAACGCGGCCGCCAGCAGGGCGCGGACCGGCGCGACGCCCGGGACCGCCGGCCGCGCGCTGGCCGCCTCCCGCAGCCGGCGTGCCACGTCAGCGGTGTGGGCGGTGGCCAGCCCGTCGAGCAGGCGCGCGGCGGCCGAGTCCACCGCCCGCGCCGGCCCCGCCGGATCCTCCGGGTCGACCGGGCCGAGCGCGTCCCGGCCGATGATGCCGGCGTCCACCGCACGGCCGATCGCCTCGGCCGCCAGGCCGCGGCCCTGCTCCGGGTGCAGGCCCTCCGGCATGCCCGCGCGCAGCGCCGCGTAGAGCAGCTTCGGGTCGACGGCCGGGTCATCACCGGCGGTGCGCCCCGCCAGGCGCGCGGCGGTGGCCGCCTGGGACAGCAGCGCGCCTGGTACGCCGGTGAGGGTGGCCAGCACACCCAGCCGGTCGGCGGGCAGGTCCGCGAGCTGGTCGGCCTGCCCGGCCAGCGCCGCCATCACCTGGTCGTGCTCGTCCCCGTCCGGAGCGACCGCGAAGTCGACGTTCTCGTGGGCGGACGGGTCGACGATCACCGGTGAGGCCGCGACGGCGGTACCGTCGGGCCGGGTCAGACGCACCTCGACGGCCAGCCTGCGGCGCTGCCCGCCCGGCGTGTCCGCCGCATCCTCGGGGAAGACGATCCGGTAGGCGCCGTCCGGGCCCGACACGGCCGTGCCGAGCCGGTGGCCGTCCGCGTCACCGGACGTCACGTCCCATACTGTGGCCTCGAGCCCGCCGGCCGGCACCCCGGTCGTGGTCCGCACGACACCGGTGACCAGCCGCACCTCGCCGGAGATCTCGTACAGCCGGGCGAGTGTCGGGCCGTCCAGGACCCCGCTGCCCTCGAGCTGGTTACGGCCCTGGAAGGCGACGAGCGCCCGGAGCGTCCGCGGGCCGAGGAACGCCTGCCGCAGCTCGGGCTCCGCCTCCGCGGCGGCGAGGTACCCGTGTGCCACGAGGGCGGTCTGTAACCACGCCACCTCGGGCCCGCTGCTACCCAACGATCCCGAAGAGGGCATGACACACCTCACAGCGCGGTCGGCTCCGACCGCTCATTCTCGGCACCCATGACGAGGCGGCGAACCGGATCCCCGGCACCGGAGAAGTCGTGTTCCGGACATGCCATCCAGGACGCGGCCGGCTCGCCGGAACACGGCCGGAGCGCTTCTCGCCGGGCGGGCATCGCGCCCAGCGGGCCGTACCGCCGATCCGTACCGCCGGTTCGCGTCGTCGATCCGCGTCGTCGATCCGGGTCGCCGATCCACGCTGACGGATGTCCCGCGCGTGGCCGCGGCCTCATCCAGTGGCGACCCGATGGCGGCCCGCGCCGGTGGATGGTTCCGTGCGACGCCGCGGGACCGTGCCGGTCGAGTCCGCCTGCCGACACGGTTCTACAGTTAGCGGGTATGACGGTGCTACAGGACGTGAACGCGCCGACGGACGGTTCGCCGGGAACGGGCGGGCCGACCGTTCGCCCGAGGGCGTGGGAGGCGGCTGCCGACGTGCTCGCCGTCCTGCGGCTGTGCGCGGTCGGCAAGCTGCGGTGCAGCGAGAAGACGCAGCGGCCGGCGGCCGCGACCGTCGCCGCCGTCACCGGCGTCCTCACCGGCGGGGACTTCTACCATGAGGAGCCGATCGCCGCGTTCGCGTGGCCGCTGCTGGTGCAGGCGGGTGGCCTGGCCGAGGTCGTCGGCGGACGGCTGCAGCTGACCGCGCGGGGCCGGACGGCGCTGGCCAAGCCCGCCGCGGAGACGATCCGTCACCTCTGGCGGCGCTGGGCCGGCCATGCCGTGATCGACGAGATGAGCCGGATTGAAGCGATCAAGGGCCAGCGTTCGGCCCGGGCGCTGACCGCGGCGGGCCCGCGGCGCAAGGCTGTCGCCGTGGCGCTCGCGGCCTGCCCGCCCGGGGAGTGGGTCAAGGTGGACGAGCTGTTCACCCGGATGCGGCGCGAGGGCCCCCCGTTCACGGTGGCGCGCGACGTCTGGAAGCTGTACCTCGAGGATCCGCAGTACGGCAGCCTGGGATACGACGGCTTCCACGACTGGCCGCTGCTGGAAGGCCGGTACACCCTGTGCCTGCTGTTCGAATACGCGGGGACGCTCGGCCTGTTCGACCTCGAATACGGCGATCCGGTCGACGCCCGTGACGACTTCCACGCGAACTGGGGCGCCGACGGCCTGGATTATCTCAGCCGTTATGACGGCCTGTACGCCGTCCGGCTGAACGCGCTCGGCGCATACGTCCTCGGGCTGGCCGAGCGGTACGAGCCGGAGCCGGAAAGCGGCGGCGGAGCGGGCCTGGAGCTCAAGGTCCTGCCGAATCTGGATATTGTGGCCACCGGTGCGGTGAGGCCCGCCGACGAGCTCCTGCTGGACGCCTACGCGCAGCGTTCGTCCGACCGTGTCTGGTCGCTGAGCCTCACGTCGCTGCTGGCTGCGGTCGACGCCGGCCGCCCGCTGGAGGAGCTGCGGCGCTTTCTCGACGACCACGCCAACCACGCCAACCATGCCGGCCACGCCGTACCGGCCACCGTGACCAGGCTTTTCGAGGACACCACGGCCCGCGTCGGCCAGTTGCGCGACTTCGGCCTCGCGCGGGTGGTCGAATGCGCCGACCCCGCGGTGGCCGCCCTCATCACCACCGACCGCAAACTCCGCCGGTTCTGCCAGCCGGTGGGGGACCGCCATATCGCCGTCCCCGTCCAGCACGAAGCCGACTTCCGCGCCGCCCTCCGAAAACTGGGCTACGTCCTCCCCGCCACCCCCACAACGTAGCCACCAGAATCACAGCGTAGTCACCAGAACGCGCATCCCCGCTGAGAACCCGCGCGGCCTGGCCGCGTCCGACAACCGAGGAAGGACGCCGGTGGCAGTCTCCAGCCGGGGCGGATGGCCCCGGCTACCGTGACCACGGCAGCGATCATTTCCATCGTGGGAGTCCGGCGGACCTCGATTGCGCCGCATACCAACGGTCAGCCGGTCAGCGGCGAGAAGGGGAGAATCCCCGTACGGTCAGGGGCGGCCGCCCTGTTCTATCGGTATGCGTCGCTGCGGTGGGAGATGTCGAGCACCTGGACCGTGTGTGTCGTTTCATTGATTTCATAGCGAACTCGCCAGGACGCGCCGCGTCGTGCGGAGTACTGTCCGGCGTACTCGCCGCGTAAGGAGTGCCCAACGCGATACGGGCTCTCGCGCAGAGCGCCGAACGCAAACTCCAGAACCGCGGTGGATATTTTTTCGGGTAGCCGCTCGAGCTGACGCACCGCTCGCGGACGAAACTCCAGGCGGTAGGTCATGCGACGCCGTCGCGACGAAGCAGATGCGCGTACCTGTGCCGGATCTCGTCTTCGTCGAGCCCTGGTCCTTCTTCGCCTTCGCCGGGGAGTTCTCCTCGGGTGGCGCGCTCGGCGGTGTCCCGACGCCACCACGCGGTCTCTTCCTCTGACGCGAGGTCTTCCAGGCGCTGCCAGTCCTCGAGGGAGACGACTACCACGCTGTTACGGCCCGGCCGGCTCAGCGCGATCGGCCCGGTCCGCTCGGCCTCGTCCGCCAACTGGTCCAGATGGTTCCCTGCTGTCTCAAGCGGCTCACTACGCATGGTTCCAGTGTGCCCTCGCCTGCTCCGCCCGCGCCCGAGGAGCGGTGAGCGCACCGTGCCGGCCGTGCGGCGGCCGGCACGAAGCTCAGTGATCATTATTGGCTGCCTGTCCTATACTCGAAGGACCCCGCCGGTCGGCATGCCGCCGGCCCGAGGCGGCCCTGATGGGCCGCCTCTCTTTTTGACCAGTGGAACTCGGCGGCGAACCTCTGAGGGGTCGTCAGTAGCTCTGCGTATCGTCGATGGATGGCCGATGGCCGACGCGTTGCCCGTGATGAAGCACGACAGACAAAGATCACAGTAGGATTATGTAACTATCCGTAATTATATGACTGCGACATGTGGATACCCTACCACTGTGGATCGCGCGTATCGCGCGTGGGTCAGATAATGTAAACGAAGAGTTACACACCGGCTGGCGGCGCCCGGGGGACGCCAGAGCTGGCGGGCAATACTATATGATCATGAAGAAGGTGTGGTTGGACGCGTAGAGCTATCTTTCATGATCTGACAGGGAGCGCGACCAGCGAGCGAGGTTCGCACTCACGACAAGAAGGGCTTCCTGGCAGAGTTCTTCCCCCGACGGTTCTTCCCTGGCGACGCCGACCGTCAGGAGGCCGAGTCCGGTGCCCGGCGGCTCATCGCCGAGAACCGCGCCCATCGGCTCGCCGAGATGCGTCGCAGCCTCGGCCTGACCCAGGCGGACGTCGCCGACCGCATGCACGTCCGCCAGGAACGCGTCTTCGCGATCGAACGGGCCACCGTCGACGCCAGCGAGCCGCGCACGCTCGCCGCCTACGTCAGAGCCCTCGGCGGACGCCTGGAGATCACCGCCGACTTCGGGGGTGAACGACTCGTCATCGCCTGATCAGGCATCGGAGTCCCTTGCATGACCATCGGATTGCCGTGCGGCGGTGAGGATGCCGTACCGTCCGTGAGCGGGGGCTGATGGCCGCCGACCGGTGCTGGGATGGCGGTGCTGCTGGGATAAAGTCCGGCGCCGTATACGTGCGCCGTGTAGTTGATGGGCCGGCTGCCGCGCGGGTGGTATCTCCCCGCCGCGATCCGACCATGATCTGGGGCGGCGCCCAGCGGTGGCCGTGGTTCGGTGCGTGGTGCGTGGTGCGTGGTGCGTGGTGCGGGAGGCGGGAGGCGGGTCAACGGTGTCCGAAGAAGCCAACGGACAGTCCAAGGGAGAGGGCTCCGAGGATTCCGGGAAGGCCGGGGATTCCAGGGAAACCGGGGATTCCGGGGAAACCGGGGAGAAGGCGGCTCCCGGGGGCGGGAAGGCCGGGGACGGCGACCCGTTCGCGGGCCTGGTTCTTGACGACGACTTCGTCGCCGGGGCGACGGCCTACGAAGCGCCGGCGCGGACCCGGGCCGCCGTAGCCCGTTTCGGGGCCGCGGCTGATCCGGGGCGGCCACGTTCATCGGGTGGGCCGCTCGGGTCCCGCCGGCCACGTCGGTTCCGCGGTCGTGGGCTGGTCGCGGCCCTGGCCGTGGCCGGCGTCGGAATCCTGCTCGCGGCCGGTTACGCGGTCGTCCGCATGGGCGACAGTGCCGCATCGACCGGCACCACCGCCGCCGGCGGGCCGTCACCCTCCGCGAGTGCGAGCCCTGACCTGCCTGAACTCAACAGGTGGTCGTACGACCGTGAGCGCTGCTACACCTGGAATCAGGATGATCGCATATCGGACGTGGACGAAGTGCCCTGTGCGTCATCACACCTGTTCGAGGCCGTCAGGAAGCTGGATATCGCCTCCGACTACCCCACTGACAGCGCTTATCCGACCGAGACGCGGTGGCATGAGATCAACGACCGTTACTGTGGGCCGGTCGCGCGTGATTTCCTCGGCTATTCGTTCGACCCGCACGGTCGTTTCGCGAGCGGAATCATCCGTCCCAGCCGGTTCGGCTGGGAATCAGGTGACCGGGCGTTGGTGTGCGGGCTGATCGCCGCCGGCAACGCCGCCACCCCGAACCGGCTCGTCCCCTTCACCGGTGTGGTCGAGGGCGCCGACCAGGCACGGGTCTATCCCCCCGGAACGTGCCTGGAGCTGACGACGACCGAAACCAAAGGTGAGATTCCCTGCGGTGCTCCCCACCAGGCGGAGGTCACCGGAACAGCCACCCTGCTCAACACCGCGGACGGCCGGCCCCCGTCCGAGGCGGCCTTCAATGAACTGG
>NZ_CEVIVC010000195.1:0-1291 GCF_982290645.1 Protofrankia sp. CiP1_Cm_nod4 | reverse complement strand
CGCTTTCTGCGACGGCCGTTCCGGGAAACCGAGACCATGCGGGTCGGCTGGCTCCATCTTCCCGCCGAGAGCTGGCGTGCCGGCACCCGCGCACTCACCTGCACAATCATGTTCGTGGACGGGCGCGGTGGATTCGCCACGATCACCGGCGCCCTGTCCCACACCGGCGAAGGCGTCATGGCCTGAGGAAGCGGAAGATCCCCGCGCAGGAGGGGGCGACCGCAGCCCGAATTTTTCGGGATTGAGTATGGGGAAGATCCCCGCGCGGGCGGAGACGACTAGGGCGCTGGTCAGGTAACCATACGTATCCCTCCTGAACGATGGCACGCTTCGATGGACGTCGGCCACCAGAGAAGATCGGCGTAATTTTGTCGCTGTGTACGCTTTTGCGGCCAAAAAGCGTACACAACGACAAACTCTCCTGGATCATGGCCTGCGCGGGTGGTCGTGGATGGGATCCGCGCTACTTGACCGGCGTTCTAGATCAGGACCTCGGCCACGTCGCCGGCCGCAGGAAGATCCCCGCGCGGGCGGGGACGACGTCAACCAGACCTACCGCGCCCTGCAGCAGTGGGGAAGATCCCCGCGCGGGCGGGGACGACACGATGGGTGATCCGACGGGGCTGGCGAGCGCCGGAAGATCCCCGCGCGGGCGGGGACGACGCCGCCCACACCGCGGCGTGCCGGGCGCCGACGGGAAGATCCCCGTGCGGGCGGGGACGACGACCTCGGCTACTCGCCCCAGCAGATCGAACGGGGAAGATCCCCGCGCGGGCGGGGACGACGTGGCATATCCCGTCCACACGGGGTAGAACGCAGGAAGATCCCCGCGCGGGCGGGGACGACCTCCTCACCGGGCATGTCATGCCGGTAGTTGGAGGAAGATCCCCGCGCGGGCGGGGACGACTATGCCCGTTGGCGCACACGATGCTTCTCGTAAGGAAGATCCCCGCGCGGGCGGGGACGACGACGCTGGGGACGCTGGGACGGACGCTGACCCGGGAAGATCCCCGCGCGGGCGGGGACGACGCTGGAGGGGACACGGCGCCGGATAGGCAGCGGGGAAGATCCCCGCGCGGGCGGGGACGACGTCCCTGCCGCCGGCGGACGGGCAACCCGGGTGGGAAGATCCCCGCGCGGGCGGGGACGACCCTCCAGCCGTGCCAGAGCCGGCGCCCCCGGACGGAAGATCCCCGCGCGGGCGGGGACGACGTCTAACCCGGTTGACACGGTCGCCTAGCCCGGGGAAGATCCCCGCGCGGGCGGGGACGACAACGGTCCGGAACTCCGC
>NZ_CEVIVC010000194.1:0-7187 GCF_982290645.1 Protofrankia sp. CiP1_Cm_nod4 | reverse complement strand
GTGGGGGGGCAGTATCCGGGGGGAGAAGAGATAGCCCGAAACCGGCGGGCTGGCGACGGAGGGGGTCGCCAGCCCGCCGGTCCTCGGCGTTCCACTGCCTCCCGTATTGCCCTGGGTGATCCAGGATCGATGTTTTTGTGGCCTATGTCATAGCGCTACCAGTTCCTCTGATCCCGATCCGGCCCCGGTCCGGTCCTGGTCTGTCATCGGCCTTCCTCGTCTGCCTGTCACCAATCCGACAACAGTCCTGCCGTGACGACAACCAATCACAGATCGTCCCCGCGACCAGGCATGTCACACGCGTGAACATATCCGCGCACAGCATGCGACCGGAGATGGCGGGGTACCACCAGTCCAGCCGGGCTCCCCGGCCTCCCGGACGCCCGAGGCCTCCCGGCAGCACAGGCCACCTCACGTGGTGGCACCACCAGGTGGTCACGCAGACGTGAAGCGCGCGGCGAGAACGCGGGCGCGCGGAAGGGAGCCGCATGACCACGGCACAGGAAATCATGCACCGGGACGCCGAGTGCATCGGCGAGAGCGAGACCCTCGTCGACGCCGCCCGCAGGATGCGGGACCTCGGTGTCGGCGCCCTGCCGATCTGTGGCGACGACAACAGGCTGCAGGGCATCATCACCGACCGCGACATCGTGATCAGATGTCTCGCCGAAGGAAGGGACCCGGCGGCGACCCGGGCCAGGGAGCTCAGCCAGGGCAGGCCGTTCTACATCGACGCGGGCGCGGACGTCGACGAGGTCCTGCAACAGATGATGGAGCACCGGATCAAGAGGCTGCCCGTCATCGAGAACAACCAGCTGGTAGGAATGATCAGCGAAGCGGACCTCGCGCGGAAGCTGCCCGAGGAGAAGCTGGGCCAGTTGGTGGAGGCCATCAAGTCGGGCCCCAGCGACCGCCCCGCCTGATCAGCCGCGCATAGGAACCATCCGCGCCATCCGGGTAGGTGGAGGGCGCCACCATGGCGACGCCTTCCATCTACCGCCTCGGCCAGCAGTAGCCAGCCGCAGGCAGAAAAAGAGCCGGCCGCAGGCAGAAAAAGCCGTCATCACAGCGCTTTCCACCTACGGACGCGGAACGCGTAGGTGGAAAACGCTGCCAGGGCGGCTTTTTTCACCTACTGGTTCGGCTGGGCTGGTTCGGCTGGGCTGGTTCGGCGGCGCGGATCGCCCGCAGGTTGTCCTCCTGGAACAGGTCGTAGGCGGAGATCTCGTCGGTCAGCACGTCGAGGTCCAGATCTCCCGGTTCGGCGTACGCGAGCTGTTCCACGTCGACGACGGCGCGGTAGACAAATGTCGCGTTCCCCTCCAGCCGGGGGGTCAGGGTGCCATCCGCGGCGGGCACAAGAAAGGATCGCGCGCAGCCACCCGGACTGCGGACCAGCAGCGCCTCGCCCGCCAGGGCGTGGCCGAGCCGCGAGTACACCGCGCGGGACGCGACCACGCCGGAGCCGCAGGACAGCGTCAGCCCGGCACCGCGCTCGAAGGTACGGACGAAGATCTCCCCCGGCGCGGTGAGCGGCCGGACGAACGACACATTGGCGCCCGCCGGGAGAACCGCCGGCAGGCGCGCCGCCGCGCTTCCCACCGCGACCAGCTCGTTCTCGTCGTAGTCGTCGACGACCGCGACCAGGTGCGAATTGGGGACGGCGACCCCGGTGAGACGCAGCGCCGGATGCAGCGCCGGGATGACCGTGTCGACGTGCTCGGCGCCCGTGGTCACGACCGGGACGTCGGCCGCGCGGAACGTCACCGGGGGAAGCTCGACGGCCACACTCCACACCCCGGCGGCCACCTGCGGGATCCTCTCCACCCGGAACCGCCCGCCACCTGTCGAGACGTCCAGCGCGTCGGCCCCCCGGCGTTCGAGGACAAGCCGGCCGACGCACCGCAGGCCGTTGCCGCACAGTTTGGCCGACGACCCGTCCGGATTGAAGAAGAACGCCTCCGGCACCGCCGGTGAATCATCGACGAAGTACAGGCCGTCACCGCCCAGTGGGCCCCGCCGGTCACAGACGAGCCGGACGAAATCCGCCACCTCGGCCGGTGTCGAGAAAATCCGCTCGGGCCGGCCGTCCACAACGAATATGTCGTTGCTGGAACCGTGCGCCTTCAACAGCTCGAATTTCATGCGAATCCTCCCGGCCGGCGTCCACGGACACTATATGGCCCCGAGCCGGACCGGACGTGACCACCGGTCACGCGGCCATCGTCGCCGGGTGGCCGGAGCATTCCACCCGGGCCGCCGGCCGGAGCCGGCGCGCCGGGTATCCGAGGACGGCCGGGCCACCGCGGGACGCCCGGGAAGGCGGGGCGCTGCCTGCCCGCCCGGGCACCGCTTCCCGTTCTCGTTCCGCTGGCTCTACTGTCGCTGGGTGACGTCGATGCGGACAACCGGGGAAGCACTGGCCGCGGCCCTCGCCGCGCGGCTGCCGGACGGCGCCGTGGTGACCGACCCGGATCTGCTCGTCTCCTACCGTCACGACCAGGCCAGCGGGGCGGAGGCCGGGCAGCCGGCCGTCGCCGTCTTCCCCCGGAGCACCGAGCAGGTCCAGGCGGTGATGCGCGTCGCGCACGGCCGGGGCGTGCCGGTGGTCCCCCGCGGCGCGGGCTCGGGGCTGTCCGGCGGGGCCAACGCGGTCGACGGGTGCGTGCTGCTGTGCCTGGACCGGATGGACGCCATCCGGTCCATCCGTCCCGCCGACGGGTACGCGGTCGTCGAGCCCGGGGTGATCAACCAGCGGTTACGCGAGGCCGCCGCCGCCCACGGCCTGTGGTACGCGCCGGATCCGGCGTCGCGGGAGCAGTGCACCATCGGTGGCAACATCGCGACGAACGCCGGCGGCCTGTGCTGCGTGAAATACGGCAGCACCCGGGACTGCGTGCTCGGCCTCGAGGTGGTGCTGGCCGACGGGCGGGTCACCCGGGTCGGGCGCCGCGCTCTCAAGGGGGTGGCCGGCTACGACCTGGTCAGCCTGTTCGTCGGCAGCGAGGGCACCCTTGGTGTGATCACCGAGGCCCGGCTGCGGCTGCGTCCGCTGCCCGCCGCGCCGACCACGGCGGTCGCGGTGTTCCCGGACCTGGTCAGCGCCGGCCGGGCGGTTGAAAAGATCATGAATGTCGCCACGCCGTCCCTGCTGGAGCTGATGGACGCAACGACGCTCGCCGCGGTCGAACGGTTCCAGCCCATGGGCCTGGACTCCTCCGCCGCCGCGCTGCTGCTCGCCCAGAGTGACCTGCCGGGGCAGGCGGGCGAGGCCGAGGCCGACACCGTCGTCAGCGTCTGCGCGGCCGCTGGCGCTACCGAGAGTTACCGTTCGGAGGACGCGGCACAGGCCGACATGCTGCTGGCCGCCCGCCGGCTCGCCTTCCCCGCCCTGGAACGCCTCGGCGCGTGGCTGCTCGACGACATCGCCGTCCCGCGCTCACGCATCGTCGAGACGGTCAGTGGTGTCGAACGCATCGCCGCGGCCAGGGACGTCGTGATCGGCACCTTCGGCCATGCCGGGGACGGCAACCTGCATCCGATGATCGTGTATCCGCGCGGGGATCCGGACGCCGGGCGGCGCGCGCTCGCCGCGTTCGACGACCTGCTCGGCCTCGCGCTGCGGGTCGGTGGGACGGTCAGCGGCGAACACGGTGTCGGTGTGCTCAAGTGCCGTGTCCTGGCCGACGAACTGGACCCGGTGGCGCGGTCGCTGCACACCTCGATCAAACAGGCGCTCGACCCGGCCGGCATCCTCAACCCGGGCAAGGCGCTGCCGCTGCGCCCGTGAGGTCCGCGATTTCACGGCTTCACGTAGCTTCGCCACGCCGGCGGCGGATCGCCGGCGGCGGATCGCCGGCGCGCCCGAGCACGAACACCTCAGACGCGCCGGCCGGCTCGTCCCCGCCCACCCGTACGGAGAACGATCCAGCGGAGTCTGCCGTTCGATACGCCTTTCGGCCCTGTTGGCGTACACAACGACAAAGCTGCGGCGATCTTCCTTGGCGGCCGGCGCCTGTTGACGTCAGCTACCGATTTTGTTGCTACTTGTAGTTATCGGATTGGTGCTTCAGGCTGCCGCGCGGGCGGCTACCGCCTTCTCCGCTGTCGCGCGTGACTGCTCGGCGAGTGGGATGAGATCGGCCAGGGCCGGGTTGACCGTGGCCAGCGTCAGTTCGACGTTGATGAAGTCGATGTCGGTCGCGCCGAGCGCGGTGAGCACGTGACGCAGGTAGGGCTCCTGGTAGTCGTTGCCCTCCTGGGGGGTGCCCGGGCCGTATGCCCCGCCGCGGGCGGTGATGACCGTGACCGGCTTGCCATTGAGCACGCCGGGCCCGCCCGACAGGCTGACGGTCCGGTCGACGACGACGACGGCGTCGATCCACGCCTTGAGCGTCGACGTGATCGACCAGTTGTACATCGGGACGGACAGCAGCAGAGCGTCCGCCGCCTCAAGCTCGGCGATGAGCTCCTCACGCCCGCCCCAGGCCGCGGCCTGCTCCGGTGACCGCTCGTCCGCCGAGGTCACCGAAGCGCTGATGCCGTCCCAGCCGAGGTGCGAGGGCGGGTTGGCTGCGAGGTCACGATAGGTCACAGTGCCGCCGGGGTGGCTCTCGGTCCAGGCGGTGGCGAACCGGCCGGCGAAGGCCCGGGACTCCGATGCCGGGCTGACGCTTGAGTCGATGTGCAGGAGTGTGGGCATGTGATCCCCTCGATCGGGCCGACAGTCGAGCCAACAGATGCGTGACAAAACGGTGTGCAGTCACGATCGTCTGCGACTACACGTATCACTGACAGAGAATATCTCAGATCGCAAGCAGTAGGATGAGGGGGTGGAGCACTCGGACGCGGAGGGGACGTCGAAGGCGACGTCGGGATCGGGGACCGACACCGCCGCCGCCGCTGCCGAGTTGCCGGAAGAAGTCCACGAAGACCTCGGCTGGCTGCTGACCCAGGTCCTGAACGGCTTCCTGCAGGCCGCGCAGGAGACCGTCGGGGACTTCCCCGGCGGTCTCCGCGGCCTGCACATACTGTCCGCCACCGCGACCGACTGCGCCCGCAACCAGCTGGAGGTCGCCCGCCGCCTCGGCATCGACCGGTCGGTCATGGTGCGGCTCATCGACGATCTCGAACACGGCGGCCTCGTCAAACGATGTCCCGACCCGGCCGACCGGCGTGCCCGGCTCATCCGGCCGACCGATGCCGGGCTGCGCCGACACGAGGAGATGACGGCCCGCCTGAACCTGGCCCAACGGCACGTCCTCGCTCCGCTGAACGCCGACGAGCAGGTGATCCTCACCGACGCGTTGCGGCGTGTGGCCATCGGCCTGCTCGCCTCCGGCCAGTCGCCCGAACCATGCCCGGGGGACGCGGCGGATTGCAGGTAGGGCAGGCAAGCCAGGTAAGACAGGCAAGGGCGGCCGGAGACAGAACGCTCCAGCTCACGACACGATGATCATCGGCCATCCAAAAGCAAACGATCTACCCGGGGCCGCCTTTCTCACCCCGAGAGTTCCACCTCCTGGAGCCGGCCCGGATCGGCAACGCCGGGAACCGCGTGTCGCCAGGAATCCCGCTACAGCTGGCAAATACCGCGAGAGCCGGCTAGCGTGAGATGCGACACGATGCCCGCCGACTGCCGCAGGAGGCCCGATGAGTCTGAATCCAGCCGAAACCGCTCTCGTCCTCATCGAGTTCCAGAACGACTTCACCACGGCCGGCGGCGCGTTGCACGGCGCGGTGGCGGAGGTCATGGAGCGGACGGGAATGCTCGGCAACACCGTTGCGGCAGCCGAACAGGCCCGCCAGGCGGGTGCCACGGTCATCCACGTCCCGATCTCATTCGTGGAGGGTTACGGCGAGATCAGCGCGAAGCCGTATGGCATCCTCGCCGGGGTCGTCGAGAGCAACGCGTTCGTGAAGGGTTCGTGGGGCGCGCAGATCGTCGCGGCTCTCACGCCCGCCGCCGGTGACATCCTTGTCGAGGGGAAACGCGGGCTGGACGCTTTCATGAGCACCAACCTCGACTTCATCCTCCGCGGCAAGGGCATCAGAAACGTCGCCCTCGGCGGTTTTCTCACCAACTGTTGCGTCGAGTCCACAATGCGGACCGCGTATGAAAAAGGCTTCAACGTCCTCACGCTCACCGACTGCGTTGCAGCAACCTCCGTGGAGGAACACGACAACGCCATCACCAAGGACTACCCGATGTTCTCGCATCCGGTGGTTTCCAAGGAGTTCGTCGCCGTGCTCGGCGGTGGCGGTGGCCTGGTCGACTCCAGCCGCGGTTACACCGCCTGAGCCGTATACCAGCACAAAGATCTAGCCGATCCGCCCCGCACACATGAGATCATGAGGTGACGGTGATCCGGGCGAGCTTGCGGCCGACTTTGAGGTAGTAGTCGCCGCTCCGGTCGCCGAGTTTGTCCTTGACCAGGGCCGCGAGGGGCTCACGGGCCTCGTCGGCGGTGAGCGTGATCTGCCCCTGGCCGCCCTCGGCCTCGACGACGAGGCGCAGCCCGTTCTGCTGGGCGACGCGGCGGACGTCAACGTTGCTCCTGGCGAAACCCAGCGCCTTCACCGCGTCGGTCACCGACTGCCCCAGGCCGGCGACCTCGGGCAGGTTCTCGACGTCACCGAAGGCGTAGCTGCCCTTGGACTTGCTCATCTTGGCCCCGGTGCCGTCGGTGCCCTCGATCAGCTGCGGCAGTCTGACCTCCCGCAGCCAGTCGCCGTTGTGGCGGAACCGGGTGCGGGCGAAGTCGAAGAACGGGGTGACCTGCTCACGGCAGGTGGCAAGATTGCGGGCAATGTCCTCGTCGGTCAGCGCGGGCCGCTCGTCGGAGCGGCCACTGGGATCACCGATCTTGGCGGTTATGTCACCGACGATGAACACCACCTGGTGCCCCACCGCTGGAAGCGGCTGAGGATGAGCATCGGCTCGCGCACGGTCGCGTCCGCAGCGAGGTTCGCGTTCGTGAGCAGGGCCGTGGCACGATCGACAGACGTGCTCAGTCGAGTCATCGAAGCTCTCCGGGACGCGGGATGTGCCTGCCATCCTAACGGCGCCACGCTTAGCTCATTCTTCCTGGACGAAACCGAACTTGGCATATGATTTTTATCAATTAGACGTATGTTCTTCATGAACTGAAGCAGCGGCACGCCAGCGCCCCATTCGGCCCCGCCCC
>NZ_CEVIVC010000193.1:7074-7920 GCF_982290645.1 Protofrankia sp. CiP1_Cm_nod4 | reverse complement strand
CCCACCGGGTTCACAGGGCCGTCCCCGGGCGCAGCCAGCGGTCCCGGAGCAGGGCCAGGACGGCCACGGCCACGGCGAGCAGGACCAGGGACAGGGCGGCCGCGGTGTCCGGGTCGGTCTCCAGGGCGAGGTAGACCGCCAGCGGCATCGTCTGGGTGGTGCCCGGGAAGTTGCCGGCGAAAGTGATCGTCGCCCCGAACTCGCCGAGGGCGCGTGCCCAGCACAGCACCGCGCCCGCGCCGAGCGACGGTGCGATCATCGGGAGGGTGACCCGGCGGAACGTCACCCACCGGCTCGCGCCAAGGGTGGCGGAGGCATCCTCGAAGCGCCGGTCCGCCGAGCGTAACGCCCCCTCGACCGCGACGATCAGGAACGGCATCGCCACGAACGCCTCCGCCACGACCACCCCGGCGGTGGTGAACGGGAGGGTGATCCCGAACCAGCTGTCGAGGTAACGGCCGACGATGCCCCGCCGCCCGAAGGCCAGCAGCAGCGCCACCCCACCGACCACGGGCGGCAGCACGAGCGGCACGGTGATCACCGCGCGTAGCAGCCCACGGCCGGGGAAGTCCGCCCTGGCCAGCAACCAGGCCAGCGGCACACCCACCGCCAGCGACAGCACGGTCGCGATGGTCGCGGTCAGCAGGGACAGCCGCAGCGCCTCGCGCACCCCGGGCTCGGCCAGCAGCCGCGGCAGGCCGCGCCAGGGCACCCGCACGAGCAGCCCGGCCAGCGGGAGCAGGAGGAAGACGAGGGCGACGCCACCGGCGACGGCCAGCGGAACCGGTACCCGCCCGCCGGCCCGGCCCCGCGGCCGGCCCGTCCTGGCCTGGCCGTGATGCCGGA
>NZ_CEVIVC010000193.1:5182-6675 GCF_982290645.1 Protofrankia sp. CiP1_Cm_nod4 | reverse complement strand
GGACCCACCGGACCCACCGGACCCACCGGCACCGCCGGGCACGCCGGCACCGGACCCACCGGCGCAGGGCGGCCTGACGGCGGCGGGTGCCCCGGCCGGGTTCTTCGATCGCGCTTTCATCCGTCCCCGCATATCCGTCCCCGCAAGCTGACACGCCCGGCAGGACTGACACGTCCGGCAGGGCCCCGGAAACGCCGGAGACCCCGAGAGCCCCGGAGGACCGGCGCCTCGGAGCGGCGGAGGGCCGGAAGCCCCGGCAGGAGCAGACAGGCCGGGCGGGCCGGAGGGAACCGGCCGGCCACCGGTACCGCGTGGCGTCAGCGGCGCTGCGCCGGCAGCTCCATCACCACATTCGTCGACTTCACCGAGGCCACGGCCACCACGCCCGGTTCGAGGCCGAGCTCGTCAGCGGACTCGCGGCTCATCAGGGACACGATCCGGTGCGGACCGGCCTGGATCTCGACCTGGGCCATCACGCCGTCGCGTACCACCCGGGTCACGATGCCGGGGAAACGGTTACGGGCCGACTCCCCCACCACCGCCGCGTCCGCGGCCGGCGGCCGGTCGCTCGAGGCCGCGAGCTCCTTGCTGAACTGGGCCAGCGCGGCACCTTCGACGGCCTGCCGGCCGCTGCTGTCCCGTACCAGCGGCAGCCGGCCGGCGTCGGCCCACCTTCGGACGGTGTCGTCGCTGACGCCCAACAGACCGGCTGCGTCTGAGATCCGCAAAGTCGCCATGCATGCACCATAACCAGCGTATCTACGGTTTGTCGCATGCAGCGGATCCGAATCCACGGTTACTTCGCGCATCTCGGCGCTGGTCATCGCCGACCGTCCCAACCGACCGTCACCGCTGACAAACAAGCATGCTACGCGACCGGACCGTCCGGTCATACGCCCGGCCCCAGCCGCCCGGCCCCGGCCGACGGGACAGGCCGCCTGGGCACGGATGGCCGGGCACGGCCGGCCGGACGGGCCGTGAGGCCGTGCTCCGGCACCCGCCCACACGTCCGGGCGAGCGGCTTCAGGCCGCGCGCAGCCGGGCGGCCAGGGCCGCGGCGGCCGGCCCCGGCTCGGCGTCCTGCGTGATGCCCCGGACGACCACGACCCGCCGGGCGCCGGTGCCGAGAACGTCGTCCAGGGTGGCCGCGTCCACCCCGCCGGTGACGAACCAGGGCTTGGCGCCGGGGGTGAAGGGGGGCGCGAGCCGGGCGGCCAGGCGCGGCAGCTCCAGCCCGACCGGCGCACGCCCCTGCTTCGTGGGTGTCGCCCACACCGGGCCGACGCAGAAGTAGTCCACGTCGGGATCCTCGATCGCCGCGGCGAGCTGGTCGGGATCATGGGTGGACAGGCCGATCAGCACGTCCGGGCCGAGCAGCCGGCGGGCCAGCCGGGGCGGGATGTCGTGCTGGCCGACGTGCAGCACGTCGACGCCGGTGAAGGCGGCGAGGTCGGCCCGGTCGTTGGCGGCGACCAGCGCCCCCCGCGGCCGTG
>NZ_CEVIVC010000193.1:0-4852 GCF_982290645.1 Protofrankia sp. CiP1_Cm_nod4 | reverse complement strand
GGGCCAGCGGGCAAGGGCCAGCGGGCAAGGGTTAGAAGGCGAAGGTTAGAAGGCGAGGGCCTGGGCCCGGCGTTTGACCTCCCGGCCACGGTTCTCCGCCAGTGCGCGCACGGGGGTGCCGGGCAGGGTCGGGTCCTCCCGGAAGAGCCAGTCCAGCGACTCCTCGTCGGAGAAGCCGGCGTCGGAGAGCACGGTCAGCAGGCCTGACAGGCCCTTGAGCACCGCGCCGTCCTGGATGAACTCGGCCGGAACCCGCAGCACGCCCTCGAAGCGCACGGCGAGCAGTTTGCGATCCCGCACCATCTGACGCACACGCGTGATGGGCATCCCGAGCCGGTCAGCGACGTCGGGCAGGGTCAGCCACTCCACGGTCAAAGTAAACACCGGGAAACGGCTGCTGGTCATACCGGGGGTGACGGTCATACCGGCCTGACAGGTTCTCCGCCAGCGGCCACCGACTGGCTGGCCGCCTCCATCACGGCGACCACCCGCCGGGCCACCTCCGCGGTGTACTGCATGGGCCAGCCGGAGACGAGCAGGTCGGCGAGCTGGTTGTGGAAGACCGAGGTGACCGGCGCCGGCGGCAGCGGCAGCCTGGTCCGGCTGCCGTCGGCGGCGACCAGGTTCAGGTGGACGGCGGGGGTGGCGAACATCCGCTCGGCGTGCCGCCCGGGCCGTGGGCCGGGGACGACCGGCTCGGCGGGGACCTCGCTGACGATCGAGCCGGCCGTCCCGATCACATGGAACCTGGGCAGCGCGGCGGCGGCGAGATCGGAGATCGTGATCTGGGCCTCGGTACCACTGGCGAAGTGCAGCAGGATGCGGGTGTGGTCGGCGTTGCTCACGTGGTGCCATACCCGCTTGTGCGCGGTCGCCGACACCCATTCGACGGGCCCGGCGAGCAGGTCGAGGATCCAGTCCAGCGGGGCGAAGCCCCGGTCGTAGACGGCCCCGCCGCTGACCCGGGCATCGTCGTGCCAGGTCCCGGGCGGACGCGTGTAGGAGCCGTGGAACGTCTCCAGCCACAGCACGTCACCGATCGCACCCGCCCGGACCGCGCTCTGCAACGCACGATAACCAAGATCGTCCCGCTGGTCGGGATGGACGGCCAGGACGAGCCCGCGCTCGGTGGCCAGACCGGTCAGCTCGTCGACTTCCCGGGTGGTCAGGCAGAACGGGTGCTCGACCACGACGTGCTTGCCGGCCTCGAGCGCCCGCACCGCCCACTCCGTGTGGGTGTGCGTCGGAGTGGCAACGATCATCAGGTCGGTCTCGGAGTCGCTCACCAGGTCGGCCGGATTGGCGATCCGGCGGACGGCATGCTCCCCGCCGCGTCCCGGCGGGCGCGACGCGCCGTCGCAGATCGCGGCCATCTCCAGGCCTTCGGTGACGTCGACGGCCATGTGGTGGAAGGCGGCGGACTCGGCCGTCCCGAGCAGCCCCACCCGTACCGGCGGCGCGTCCCGCACGCCGAGGGCGTGGCGCAGCCAGCGCCCGATCAGACGGTGGTAGGCGGGATCGGCCAGCGTCCGGTCGCCCGAGCCGAGCGTGAGCATGCCCAGGCCCGTCGACGGGCGCCAGGTGCACACCGGATGCACCGTCAGCTCGTGACGTACCAACAGCAGCTGTTCCACGTCGTCGGCGAGCTTGTCGGGCACGACCCACTGGTCGACCGGCCGGAAGTCACCGAGCCGGGTGGTGAACTCCGCGCCGTCCGGGCCCGGCAGCAGCCACAGTTCGTGGACCGGCGTCACCCGGCCCGGCACCAGCCCGGACGCCTCCACCAGCGGGCTGTCCGGCGGCAGTGACCGCAGGGTGGGGCCGGCGAGCAGCACCGGGACGGACTGGCGGGCGCGGTCGAGCACGTCCTGCTCACTGTTGTCCAGCGGCCGGTCGATGAGGACGAGCAGCGCGTCCGCGGACCGCGCGGAAGTGGGCCCGAGCCCCGCACCCCTGAGATGGTCACCGAGTGCGCTGGCGCCGGGAAGGTTAGAGACCAGGTGAATCCGGGGCACGCAGGCACTGTAGTGAATTAGCCCATCGGCAAACCAACGGGGGTCCGGTCAGGAAACACCGGCGACAAAAAGGATCAGCTCGGGGACCGGTACCGGAGGCTCGGTACGGGAGGATCGGCGCGGCGGTGTACCCGCCCGGTCACAACCACCAACCGGCCTGCCCGTTCGCAAACGCCGCACCCACAGCCACAATGCGTGCCAGGCCGGGACGGGTAACCGATGCCTGTTACGGCATGTCGTACTGTCGGCCCTTCTCGCTCATGCTGGGACGGCTGGGATGGCTGGGACGGGCCGAGATGGGTATGGGCCCCGGGACGGGCTGGGCGCGGTACGGCCGCGGTGCCGGATTCCGGCGTCGTCCACGGGCGCTCTAAGCTGTTGACCGTGGACGCGACCGTCGCAGACCCCGTCATCGGACGGCTGCTGGACGGACGCTATACCGCGCAGGAGCGCCTCGCCGTCGGCGGTATGGCGACGGTCTACGTCGCCCACGACAACCGGCTCGACCGGCTGGTCGCCCTGAAGGTCATGCATCCCGCGTTCGCGCACGACGAGGACTACCTCCGCCGTTTCCAGCAGGAGGCCACCGCCGCCGCCCGGCTGAACACCCCGTGCGTCGTCTCCGTCCTCGACCAGGGCCGTGATCACGGGCCCAGCGGCCCGGTGATCTATCTGGTGATGGAGCTGGTGCGGGGCCAGACCCTGCGCCAGCTCATCGGCAGCCGCGGGCGGCTGGCCCCCACCGAGGCCATCGAGATCATCGAGCCGGTCCTCGAGGCGCTCGCGGCGGCCCACAACGCGGGGATCATCCACCGTGACATCAAGCCGGAGAACATCCTGCTCGGCCACGACGGCCAGGTGAAGGTCGCCGACTTCGGGCTCGCCCGCCCGCTGGACCAGGCAACCCATGCTATGACGCAGGGTGTTGTCATGGGCACTGTCGGCTATCTGGCGCCCGAGCAGGTCAGTGACGGCTCCGCCAGCCCCCGCAGCGACGTCTACGCCGCCGGGGTCGTCCTCTACGAGATGCTCACCGGGGTGCTGCCCCACACCGGCAGCACCCCGATGTCCGTGGCCTACCAGTCGGTGCACGGCGAGGTCCCCGCACCGTCGGCGGCCGCGGAGGGCATCCCGGCCGAGCTGGACACGCTGGTGCTGCACGCCACCGCGCGTGACCTGGACATGCGCCCCGCCGACGGCAGCGCCATGCTCGGCGAGCTGCACCGCGTCCTGCCCTCCCTGCCGGCACCGGCGCCGGCGCCGGCCGCGGGTGCCGGGCACGCCGCGACGGCACCCGGCAGTGGGGTGCGCGGCGCCCGGGGCGCCCATGGTGGCGGCGCCCGTCGGCGCAGCCGCCCCCGGGCGACCGCCGGTTTCGCCCTGGGTGGCCGGCTGGCGCCCGACTGGCGCCACCGGTTCCTGCCGCGCCGGCCCCGCGGCCGCAGACCGCTGGTGGCGGTCGTGATCGCGGCTGTCGTCCTGCTCTGCGGGATCGTCGTGTCCAGGGCGTTGTCCGGGCCGGGCACGACGCCGATCCCCCCGCTGGTAGGCCTCGACCAGTCCGTGGCGGTACAGGCGCTGACCGACGCCGGGTTCGCCGTGGCCTACGACGAGGCCGCCACCAGCGACACCATCCCCGCCGGGAAGGTCATGACGCAGGAGCCGGCCAGCGCCGTCAGGGCGGCGCGCGGCAGCCCCGTGCGGATACGCCTGAGCCTGGGCCGGGCGAAGGTCCGGGTGCCGGACGTCGCCACCCTGTCGGTGGCGGAGGCCCAGGCCCGGCTGACCCGCCAGCAGCTCAACCTCTCCGCGACGCCACGCACGGAGGCCAACGACACGATCCCGGCCGGCAACGTGATCAGGACGGAGCCCGCCGTCAACACCGAGCTCGCCGCCGGCGCCCAGGTGACGCTGATCGTCAGTTCCGGTCCAGCCATGGTGACCGTCCCCAATGTGATCAACATGCCCATCGCCACGGCCCAGTCCCAGCTCGGCGCCCTCGGCCTGAAGGTGACACGGCTCGACATCAACGACGGGACGGTGCAGAGCGGAAACGTCATCCGCACCTCCCCCGACCCGGGGCAGCCAGTCGCCCGCGGCTCGGTGGTGACAGTGCTGGTGTCCAAAGGACCGCTGGACGACGAGGACCGCGGCGACCTGGTCGAGGTACCCGACGTCACCGGCCAGAAATATCAGAACGCGGCTCGCGAACTGCAGCGCCACGGGCTGCGGGCCGAGCGCAACGGCTTCATCTTCTTCGACAACTCGGTGGTCAGTAGCATGGATCCGCCCCCTGGCAGCAAGGTCAAGCGAGGTACCAAGGTGACCCTCACTGTCGAATAGCTCCGGTAATCGCCGCCCGGCTGTTCCAGGGGGGCATTTTTCCCGGCATACTTCGACTGTCCGGACGAATCACCCTCGGGCATGGGGCGGGATACGTGCCCGGACGGGGTGTCCCTGGTCATCATGGGGGCCGACGGTGTATCCGGGTGGTAGCGACCCCCGGTCGGCACACCGTACAGGGGGAAACAGGGGGGACTCCGGTGGGAGCACTGCTCACGGGGCGACGAGTCACGGGGCGACGAGCCAAGCGTTTCGACCGGCTGGTCGACAGCGGGTCGCCGGCCGCTCACCCGGGTGACCGCGAGCGGCTGGCCGTGGTCGCGGCGCTGCGTGCCCGCGAAACGGTGTCGTCACGTCCCGAGTTCCGTACGGCGCTGCGCGCCCAGCTGCTCGCCGAGAGCCTGACCACCGGGCTGTCGCGGACCGCCACCGATATCGCGCCGGCTATCGCGCCGACAGCTGTCTCGCCGGTGCCGGGCGCCACGGCCCCCGAT
>NZ_CEVIVC010000192.1:3130-7932 GCF_982290645.1 Protofrankia sp. CiP1_Cm_nod4 | reverse complement strand
GGTGCGGGTACGGGGGGCGCCTGCGCGGGAGGCAGACCAGCATCGCCTGGCACGAGGCCGCCTGGCATGGGACGGCCTGCCGCGGCGGCAGGCCGCGTCGCGACGGTGGGTGGCGCGGGTGCGGGCGGGACAACGGTGACGGGCGGCGCTGGGGGCGCGACGCCGGCCCCGGGTATGGCGCCGGTACCAGGCGGGATGAGCACGGCGCCGGTACCGGGCTGGATGGGCATGGCGCCGGTACCGGGCGCGGTCTGCGACGCGGCGCTGGCGCCGGGCATGACAGGGGCGCCGGGCATAAGGGGAGCCCCGGGCATGGTGGTCGACGCGGACGCGCTGGCCTGGGCGGATTTCGCCTTCTGGGCCTCCAGAGCCGCCAGGGCCTCCAGAGCAGCCTGGGCGCGCTGCCGCCTGGCTTCTGGATCCGGGGCCTGTGCGTCGTCGTCCGGCTCCGGGGACATGCCGGTGACGGCCACGACCGTCGGGCATGGCCAGAGCCGGTCACAGCTCACGCACAGGTCGAACTCGTTCGGTTGGTGGAGGTCGAGTAGCGCGAGCAGGGACCCGATGTGCGCCATCATCTTCGGACCGGCCAGGACGGGACCGTTGGAAATCATGCGAAGTTCCGAGCGCAGCCGGTTGCAGTAGCGCTCGACCTCATCCGTCCGCTGATCCTCCATCGATGCCAGCATGCACCATCATCCGGTGGGAAGTGCTACCGGTACCGTCCTTGAACGGTCATTCCGACCGTCACACTACCTTTTGTAGTTCCTGTCTACCGTCTCTGTCACCGGGTGTCGCTTCTGTTGCCAACGGTCCGGTGTCGCCATCGATGGCCGGGTACCGGCGGCTGGACGGCGACGCGGGCCGGACGACGAACGTCGCCGCCCGACCGCCCGGCGGCCCGATCATCTGGGCAGACGGCAACTCCGGCCATGCGTTTCTCCCTGCGTCCCGGGTGGAGGGCGGCCCGATCACCTGGCAGACGGCAACCCGTTGCCGGCCGCGCGCGCCACCGCTCGCCGGCGGCCCGCCCACCGACTGCCCGGCCGCCTCCCACCGGCCGCCGCTGGTCAGCCGCTTGGCGAGTGGCCGTGCGAGTGGCCGGACGGCTGGCCGTGACGCTCATCCCCGTTCGGGGCGGACCTCGTCCGGACGACGGACCTGGCGCATCAGGCCCTCCTGGAGGCGGGCGAACTCCTCGACGTACGGGCTGTCGACCGGGCCGGGCAGGCCTGGCCCGCCCGGGACCGGCTCCTTGATGCCGCCCTGGAGGGCACCGCCCTGGAGGGCACCCCCCTGCCGGTCGAAGACCGGCTCGAAGCCGGCGAACTGCCCGCCGACGCCGCCGGGGCCGAGGCGTTCCGGCTGCCCGTCGAAGCTGGGGTAATGGGTGGCGACGGCGGTCGGCGGGGCGCCGCGTTCGCCCTGCCCGTCGTAGCCGCCCGAGAACGAGGGCAGGTTCGGCGGGGGGCCCGGGGCAGGGCGTTCGCTGGGCGCTTCGAACGACGGGTAGTGGGCGCCGTTGCCGTTCGGGCCGCGCTCGTCGGCGGGCGGGTCGTACCCGAACGACGAGCCGTTGGACGACGGCGGGGCCGCACCGATGGCCGGGACGCTTGTGCGGCCGGCTGGTTCGCCGCCCGGCTCGGGCTCGCCCGAGCCGAACGCGTCCGCTGGGGGGTAGATCCGTGCCGACAGGCTGACCGACAGCGGATCGTTACCGTATGTGATTACGTCTACCTGGTCGTCCGCCCCGATGCCGCCGTTGCGGGCCAGGTCAACGAACCGGAAAAGATCAGCCCAGCGCAGGCCGTCAAGGTCCACACTGATTCGCAAAGCCATCGTCGTGCCTCATCTCACGGTTCCAGCGTGCCGACCCAACCATTGCCTGACCCCGTGTTGCCTGTGCCCGGCCCATCGTCTGAGCCACTGCCCGGGCCGCTGTCCGACCGCCGCCTGACCACTGGCCTGGCTCGCCGTTGCCTCCGGTGCCGGAGCAGCCGGACGATACAGGGCCATCCGGTGGTGGCCCGGCGCCGGCCTCGCCGGCCCGGCAACGATGGGAGGCCGGCGATGGGCGGCAGCTTATACCCCGTTGGGAGTGCATTCCCCATCCGGGGAGGTTTGTGCGTTTGCGCCGGTAATCCGCGGTCCGCGGGTTGTCGCGGGGTGTTGGCCGGGCTCGGGTGGATCTCGGGCGGACCTGGATGGACGGCGCTGTCGTCCACCGTTGTAGGACGGTGTCGCCCGGGCGGGTAGTGTCCGGCGTGTGAGTGTTGCTTCCGGCGGTGTCAACGGTATGGCTGGCGTTGGCGGCATGGCTGGTGTGGACATGCGTGCCGGATCGTTGCCGATCAGACTTCTTCATGATCGGGTTCTTGTCGCTCCCCGCGAGGACTCGCCCGACCGCCGTTCGAAGGCCGGGATCGTCATTCCCGCCACGGCGCAGATGGGCAAGCGGCTGTCCTGGGCGGACGTGGTCGCGGTGGGTACGGCCGTACGTACCATTCAGGTGAGCGACCGGGTGCTCTACGATCCGGAGGAACGGGCCGAGGTCGAGCTGCACGGCACGACCTACGTGCTCCTGCGCGAGCGGGATGTGCACGCGGTGGCCGCCGAACGCCTCGATGACGGTCTGACCGGCCTGTACCTGTAGGCCTGTCGCCTGTCGCCTGTAGAGTGGTCCGTCCGTGGGGGCCCGCCTCTACGGTGACGGCCGGGAGCTGGGCGTCCGGCCGGCTCCCGGGTGCCCACTTTTTGATCTTCTATGGGTCGTTCCGTCCCGGCGATTCCATGATCACTCTTCTCTGGCTGGGCCCGGTCGGGCCGGAGCAGGACGATCATGTCTGTTCGCGGCCGTGCCGCGGGCCGCGGCAGCAAAGATCATCAACGGGGGTCGTGGGGACGATCCGGACGGATCCGGTAAGGCCTGCCATGCCGGGTTCCCCGAGATGTCCGGACTTGGGCGAGTTGGGGTTATCGGCCCGTCTGCCAGAAATACCACCGCGCTATACCGGAATACCACGAGAAGGCGGATGTGTCGGGTCTGACATCGAGGTGAACGCGTGATGCCTGGCCTGTTGCCGCGCGGAACCGTATTGTACGCGTCGGTCGAGGGAGATCCGTTGTCCTGTATCGACCACGCAGGGATGTAGACAAACCTCGTCGCCTGTGCCCGCGCTGGAGTCGTTGCGTATTGTAGCCGCTCGATCCTGTTCGGGTATGGACCTGGACGGGTACCGACATGCGGCTGTGCGTCGCGTCTCGCGTGCGCAGCCGACAGCAACCGTAGAGAACGACCGGAACTGTAAGGAAGGAGACTCGATGGCTCGTGACTTCGACGCCCGGCGTGGCACTGACGTCGAGGATGACGAACTCCAGGAGCAGAGCCTGGAGACGCTGAAGGCACAGCGGGCCGGAGCCGCGGCCGATCTTGGGGACGATGTCGACGCCCTCGAGGCGGAGCTGGATCTCCCGGACGCCGAGGTGCGCGACGAGGAGCTGTCCCTGCGGGTGCTGCCGAGACAGGCTGACGAGTTCACCTGTACGAGCTGCTTCCTCGTCCACCACCGCAGCCAGCTCGCGGACGCGCATCGCGCGGTGTGCGCGGACTGCGCCGCCTAGCGCCGGTCACCGGAGAAGATCGACGCGGGCTTGTCGCTGGGTACGCCCACAGGACTCGGGAAGCGTACCCAACGACAAACTCGTCTGGATCATGCTCCGTGCGGGTGGCCGCGGCCGGCACACATGGCCGGTTCCCCGTGTGCCTGGCGGCTCTGGCGGCTCTGGCGGCCCTGGCCGGAGCCGCCAGGCACACGATCGCGATCTTTTCAGCCGGCGGTCGCGCGGGGGCGCACCCCGCCGCCGCGGGATGGGAGCCGGGGACGGGAGCCAGCCCGGGAGACCCGGCCACCGGCCTCGGGGCCCCGAGGCCCGCGATGGGTGTGCGTCGTTCGTCCACGGGTGGGCGTCGTCCGTCCACGGGTGGGCGCCGGCCGCGGGGCCGGCTCCTGGGCTCCCCGGCGGCGGGAGGGCCGCTGTCGTGGAGCCGTTGGGGGAGGCCGGTGCGTACGGGGGCCCATGTGACGTTTCCGGTCTTCGTGCCTTGTCCGGTCTTCCTGCCCTGGCGGGCATGACGCCGTCGGACGCGTCGCGGCCCGGCCGCGACTGGCCCCTTTTCGGCGGGTGCGTGGCTGTCCGGCCAGTGGTCTCGCCTTGCCCATAACCGCTTGTCGCGATACCACTACGTTGCGCGCCTGGTCGGTTGGGGGTTGTGACATGGTTGACGGTAAGGTGTCCGCGGCCGTTGCTCGTTACCCGGATACATCCGCCGCGGGGGTGCCCCTCGTCATCGCACGGACGAACGCGCCACCGCTGCCCGCCATCCACGTCCCGCGCATCCGCCTCTGGGAGGCCATCGACCGGGGCGTCCGCGGCGGGGTCACGGTGATCAGCGGGCCGGCTGGTTCCGGCAAGACCGTCCTCGCCGCATCCTGGGCCGCCGCCGGCCGCTGGGCCGGGCCGGTCGTGTGGCTGTCGGTGGACGCGGACGCGACCACCGAGCTGTGGTTCCACCTGCTGTGCGCGCTGGAACGCGGGGGTGCCATCCCGGCGGGAGCCGGGGTGCTGCGGCACGGGCCGGCGGCCCTCAGGTCGGCCGTCGCGGCCGCGGCCGCCGGTGGCCGCGCCACCACCACCGCGGCGGCCGGCGGGACGCCGCCGCTCGTCGGCGACACCGGGCCTCTCCGGCCCCTCGGGCCCGTCGGACCTGCCGGGCCCGTCGGACCTGCCGGATTCATCGGACC
>NZ_CEVIVC010000192.1:0-2554 GCF_982290645.1 Protofrankia sp. CiP1_Cm_nod4 | reverse complement strand
GGGCCCGGCGGGCCGGGATGGTTCTGGCGGGAGCTGGCCAACGCCCTCACCGAGCTGTCCGCGCCGGTCGTACTGATCATTGACGACGTGCACCTGATCGCCGATCCGGCCGTGGTCGCCGGGCTCGAGCTGCTGGCGGCCTGCGCCGGGCCGACGCTGCGGCTCGTGCTCTGCTCGCGCTACCCGGTCCTCGCGCTGCACCGGCTGCGCCTCGACGGCCGGCTGGTCGAGGTCGGCTCCGCCGATCTCGCCTTCACCGCGGGGGAGACGTCCGCGCTGCTGCGCGCCCACGGCGTCGAGCTGTCCGACGCCGGCCGTGACCAGCTGCTGGCGCGTACCGAGGGCTGGGCCGCGGGCCTGCGGCTGTGGGCCGCCCGTGCCCCCCTCGCCGCCGCGGGCCAGGTGCCCGACGCCGGCGAGGGGAGCGCCGGATGGCCGGGCGGCGCCGATAGCGGTCTCGCCGAAGGCGGTGATGCCACCGCGGCCGGCGGATATCCCGGCCGTGAGGTCGCCGAGTATCTCGGCGCGGAGGTCCTCGGACGCCAGCCGTGGGCGGTCCGCCGCCTGCTGCTGCGTGCCAGCGTGCTCGACCGGCTGACCGGGCCGCTGCTCGACGTCGTCGCCGCCGAGCCCGGTGGGACGGCCGCGGCGCTCACCCCGGCCACCGGCGCCGCCACCGCCGGGCGGGACAGCCCGGCCGTGGACGGGCGGGTGCTGCTGGCGGACCTGGCCCGGACCAACTCGTTCGTGATCGGTATCGACGGTGACGACACCTGGTACCGCTTCCACCGGCTGCTCGCCGAGACCCTGCACGCCGACCTCGTGCGGGAGGCCCCGGAGGACGAGCCCGAACTGCACCTGCGCGCCGCCATGTGGTTCGCCGACCACGGGGACCTCGCCGCCGCCGTGCGGCACGCCGGCCGCGCCGGCGACTGGCGCTACGCCGCCTGCCTGCTTGTCGAGAGCGGCCTCGGGGTGCTCCCCGGGCCAGCCGCCACGGGCGTGGACGTCGAGCGGGCCGGCGCGCTGGTGGACGCCTTCCCCACCGGATCGGCCGACCAGTCGGCCGAGTGCGCCCTTGTCGTGGCGGCCCGTCACCTGCGGGCCGGTGCCGCCGAGCCCGCGGCCGGCTGCCTGGACGCCGCGCGGGCCAGGGCGGCCGGCCTGCCGGCGAAACGCAGGCGTCTGGTGGCGGCCGCCACGGACCTCCTGGAGATCCGGCGCGCCGAGCTGCGGGCGGACACCGACGGAATGCTCAACCACGCCCGCCGGCTGCTGCGCGCCGGCCAGCGTCCGCGCGACGCGTCCGAGTGCTGCGATCCTGGCTGCGAACCCGGCTGTGAACCCGGCCGTGAACCCGGCCAGGATCACGGCCGGTGGGGCTGCCCCGCGGTACGGGCTGTCGCGCTTGCCGCCCGGGGGCGCGCCGATCTGTGGCGCGGCCGTCCGGACAGCGCGTCCGAGACTCTCCGGACGGCGCTGCGGCTGGCCCGGGAGACCGGTATGGACGACACGGAGCTGTCCTGCCTGGGCGGCCTCGCGCTGCTGCACGCCTGGCGCGGGCGGCTGCGCCAGGCCCGGGCGTGGGCCGACGCGGCGGCGGACGCCGCCCGGGGCCGGCCGGCCGGCCCCGGCGGCTCGCTCGGCCCCGGTGGCCTGGCCGGTGCCGGTGCCGGTGGCTTGGCTGGTGCCGGTGCTGGTGGCTTGGTCGACGGCGGTGATCCGGCTGGTCCTGATGGTCCGGTCGGCACCGACGGTGAGCGGCTCCGGCCGGGCGTGGTCGCCGGGCTCGCCGACGCTCACCTCGCGATGGCCGTCGTCGCCTACCACAGCGACGAGCTCGCCACCGCCTGCCAGCATCTCCGGGAGGCGGACAGGTACTGCCAGCGGTGGCCACAACCGGTGACCGCCGAACTGCTCGTCCTGCTCGACGCGGCCGTCCTGGCCCGGCAGGGGGAGGTCCGGGCCGCTCGGCGGCTGCTGGCCGCCCACCGCCCGGCCGGGCTGCCCGACATCTGCCTGCGCGCGCGGCTGGCCACCGAAGGAGATCTTCTTGTCGCGGCGGGTAATCCCGACGCGGCGCTGACCCTGCTGCGACGCGGGATCGCCGACCATCGTCCCGACCCGGCCGAGGTGCTCACCCTGGTACGCGTCCACCTTGCCCGGGCGGACGCGTCCGCAGCCACGACGATGCTCGCCCCGCTGCTGCGGGCCGACACCGGCTTCGGTATCGGCAGCCTCACCGCCGCCTGCGTGCTGGACGCGGTGGCGGCGGACCGCGGCGGGGAGGTGGCGCGGGCGACGGCCTCCCTGGCCCGCGCGCTGGCGCTGGCCGAGGACGAAGGCGCGCTGCGCCCGTTCGTGGACGCGGGAGAGGTGATCGTCAGGCTGCTGCGGGCGCATCCCGGGCTGCGGGCGGCCCATCCCGCGTTGGTGGACCGGCTGCTCGACCGGGCCGGGGCCGGGCCCGCCGGCCACGCTCCGTCCCCCACATCCCCCACATCCAGCGCGCCTGGGGGGTCTGTGAGGCCCGTGGCGGCCACCGGGCCCGAGG
>NZ_CEVIVC010000191.1:0-7369 GCF_982290645.1 Protofrankia sp. CiP1_Cm_nod4 | reverse complement strand
CTTATCCTCACGCGTCGGCAACTCAAGCTCTCCACTCACCAGCCCCTCCTAGGTGGTCTAACAATCACTATGTGTGATCTTCTAGGCATAGCCGACAAACTCACAGGGAATAAGTACTTCACAACAGGCCGCTGGGGCGTTCAGATGGATTTCACGCCAGGAGATGTCTTCAGTAAAGGTGAAGGTCCGAGAAGCAGGCTGGACGGCATCGCGGCAGCAGAATGATGGTGCAGGCTGCGATAGCGGTCTCCGACCGAGCCCCTTCTGCCGCGGTGGTCTGTGCGGTTCGTGGGCGGACGAATGTCAGCGCCAGAGGGCGCTGGATGTCCGCCGGTAGTCCATGTAGCGGCACATCACGGGGAGAAATCTCAGCCACATAGGTGAACAATGCCCCACGGACCGCGCCGGTGTCAACATCCAACCTGACGCAGCGCAACGGATCAAGGGAAATATATACATATGCCCACTTTCGGGACCCTGGCAGATTTGCCAGGTAGCGGATCATTGGCCGAACCGATGGTTTTCAGTGTTGATGAGGTATGAAATCCAGTCGTTTTGGGGCCCCTGAAACAGAGGGGGCACGACCCTCGATTGATCACGAAGGTTCCTAGGCCATCATGATCGTCCCGAGGTGTCATGCCCGCCGCGCCATTATCCGCGTCTGCCCCTGTTCTAGATCAGCTGTCCTCGATCGCGGCTCGCACGACACCGGCGCTGGTGCCGCCCGCGGCTCTGTTGGCGGTGTTCGCCCAGGTCACCGATCCGAGGAAACGTCGGGGGACGCGGCACCAGCTACCGATCCTGCTCACGCTGGCGACCTGCGCGGTCCTCGCGGGCGCCCGGTCGTTCACCGCGGTCAGCGAGTGGGCTGCGAACGCCAGCGAGACCGTCTGCACGGCACTCGGGATCGCCCGGGTCCCGGACGAGTGGACGTTCCGCCGGGTTTTCGCCCGACTCGACGCCGACATGTTGGACGTGACCCTCGGTGCCTGGGCCGCCGCGGCGACCACGCCGCCCCAGGGTGAACGGCGGCGGATCGCGGTCGATGGGAAAACCCTGCAGGGCTCACGCCACGGCGACACTCCCGGCCGGCACCTGCTCGCCGCTCGCGACCAGCACCACCAGGTCGTGCTGGCCCAGCGCGCCGTCGACGCGAAGAACAACGAGATCCCCGCACCGAAAGCCCTGCTCAGCCAGGTAGAGCCAACCGGTGTGACTGGCAGCGCCATTGTGCCGGAGCAGGGTCCGAAACACCCTGGTCTCGTTGGTCTTCGCATCGACCTCGACTTGGCCAACTGCGAGCCCGGCGCCGTGGGTCGCCGCCGAGAACAGGTGAACCTGGCTGCCGTCGGGCCGCCGTGCGCCCCTGGGCCTTGAGGGTCTCGGCCAGGGAGGCAGGTACCCGCACCGACACCACGATCTGCTCGTTCTCCAGCGCTTCGACCTCAGCGGCTTCGGCTTCTTCCGCGGTGCGCTCGGCGCGAACGGCATCCCGCCGAGCGCGGGTCGCGCGACCTGTCATGGCTTGCCGGGTAGTCCTGAAGATCGACTCTGCGGATCTTCGACTGGCGATCCCGGCCTTGTCAACCGGATCGATGTGACCCGATCCGGGTTTCTGGCACCCGCGGGGTGCGCCGTCCCCATCACGGCGGCACAGAAGGCTTGTAGATCGTTCGTCGCGCTGACCCGTGGTGCAGAAGCCCTGGTCAGGGCCCACGGACGAGTTTCGGGCACGGACAGTGGGAGCATGACGCGACATCCGCAACGCCCACGAGAGCCGGCGATCGCGATCAATATTGCTGGTGGTGGTACCATAACCCTATGGCCTTGAAGAAGACGACCGTCATGGTCGAGGAGGAATACCTGCAGATCGTCAAGGAGGCGGCAGCGCGTGAAGGCCGGCCCGAATCCGAGTATTTTCGCGAGGCGTTCCGTATCGCCGCGCTGCACGCCCGCCGATGGTCCGGCGACTGGGACATACCGGCACTCGACTTCGGCGGCCCGCTCACCGAAGATGACGTCCGCGAAGCGGTCGACGAAGCGGTCGACCGGAAAAACGGCACGACTGGTATCGCCACGTGATCGTCGTTGGTGACACCTCTGGCCTCATGGCCGCCTTCAACATTGGCAATCCGGAACACCAGGCAGCCCGCGCGGCACTGCGCGAGGCGTCCGTGACCCTGGTTTCCCCGCTGGTGTTCGCTGAAGTCGAGCACGTCATCACCCGCAACGTCGACCGCAAGGCCGCCTATAAAGTCAATGACTGGCTGTTACAACAGGAGGGCGCCATGCGCATCCTGGTCCCAGAGGTGTCAGCCGATACCCTCCGCAAGGCTCGCACGGTCCAGAGCCGGTACGCCGACCTGCGCCTGGACCTGGCGGACGCAGTGAACGTGGTGCTGGCGGAGCAGTACGAGACCGACAGCGTTCTCACGCTCGACCGGCGAGACTTCCGTGCGATACGTCCGCTCAGCAACCACAAGGCGTTCCGTCTCCTGCCGGACGACCTGTGACGGCACTGTTGCATTGGCGAAGCCCGCCGTCTCGGCTGCCGATCAGTCATGATCGAGTGATGCATCGACGTCGTGTCCGTCCGCCGGTTCCGACGTCGGAGTTCGCCGACTTCCGCTTCCCGCCCGAGGGGAAGTGCCGGCGGTGCGCTGGTACCCGCGCTACACCCTCTCCGGCACGGTCGTCGGCCATTACCACGGCGTCACCTACCATGTGACCCCGCGAACCCGGGGTGGACACCAAACGCGCCCAGTGCCGCCAGCAACTGGCGGTACTACGAGCAGGAACCGACAGCAACAACGGGTCCTGGGGATAAGCAGCGAAAAGACAAGGATATGAATCCGCTGTCGTTATGACAGCACCAGGCTTGTCTCCTTGAGCCCTTCATGGTCGCCCGATGGCGATCATGTTGTTCTGGCCGGCGTCAGGGGCTTGTGAGGATGACGAGCTGCCGGGTCGCCCGGGTCATCGCGACGTAGCGGTCGACCGCTCCTTCGATGCCGTCGCCGAACGTCTCCGGGTCGATGAGGACGACCAGGTCGAACTCGAGCCCCTTCGACAGCTCCGGGGGCAGCGACCGGACGCGGGGCGTCGCCCGGAACGTGGGATCGCCGATGACGCAGGCGGTCCCGTCGGCGTGCGCGGCGAGCCAGGCGTCGAGGATCGAGCCCAGCTCCGAAACGGATCCGTGCACGACGGGGAGGCCGCCGCCGCGGATGGACACCGGCACGTTGGCGTCCGGGAGCACCGCCCGGATAACCGGCTCGGCTTCCGCCATCACCTCTTCCGGGGTCCGGTAGTTGATGCTCAGGGAGGCCAGGCTGATCCGGTCGAGCCCGATCCGGGTGAGCCGTTCCCGCCACGGCTGTGTGAACCCGTGCCTGGCCTGGGCGCGGTCCCCGACGATGGTGAAGCTGCGGGACGGGCAGCGCAGCAGCAGCATCTGCCACTCCGCGTCGGTCAGTTCCTGCGCCTCGTCCACGACGATGTGCGCGAACGGGCCGGCGAGCGGGTCCGGGCCGGTAACGGGCAGCCCGGACTCGTCGACCAGGGCGTCCCGCAGGTCCTCTCCGCGCAGCATCGTCACCACGCCTTCACCGTCGTCGTCGGCGGCGAGCAGGTGGTCGACGACCCTGGCCACGCGCTCGCGTTCGGCGGCGAGGGCGGCGCCCCGCCGACGCCTGCGCCGTGACACCCCCGGGTCGCCGAGCCGTTGCCGTGCCGCGTCCAGGAGTGGCAGGTCGGACACCGTCCAGGCCCGGGCGTCCTCGCGCCGCAGCTTCCGGATCTCGGCGGGGCACAGCCAGGGGGCACACCTGCGCAGGTAGGCGGGTACCGACCACAGGTCCGCGACGAGGTCAGCCGCTTCGAGCAGCGGCCACGCCCGGTTGAGGGCCGTGACCAGCTCCTCGTTCCGCAGCAGCGACTGGCGGAGCAGGCCGGCCGGGACGTCGACGTCGACCTCGACGTCGTGCTTGTCCATCAGGATCGTGAGCAGTTCCTCCCAGATCTGCTCGCGCGCCTCGTTGTGCGCGGTGCCGGGGTCTGGTGCTTCGAACGCCTCGGCCCAGGCGTCGGCGCCCAGCCAGATCTCCGACCAGTCGGTCGTGACCGTCATCCCTCTGGTGGGCGGCTCCTCGTAGAACCTCACGGCCGTCTCGATCGCCTTCACCAGGTCCGCGGACGACTTCAGGCGGGCCACGTCCGGGTCGGTCTCGACCGTTGCCGCGGCTCCCTCGGCGACGAGGTCCCGCAGGGTGCAGGTCTGCACGCCCTCCTCGCCGAGGCCGGGCAGGACGTCGGCGACGTAGGCCAGGTAAGGCTGATGCGGGCCGACGAACAGCACGCCGCCCCGGCGGTGACCGAGGCGCGGGTCACGGTAGAGAAGGTAGGCGGAACGGTGCAGGGCGACGACGGTCTTCCCCGTGCCCGGACCGCCGTCGACGACGAGAGCGCCGTCGGATCCCGCGCGGATGATGGCGTCCTGGTCGGCCTGGATGGTGCCGAGCACGTCCCGCATCCGGGGCGACCGGTCGCCGCCCAGGCTGGCGATGAAGGCGGACTGGTCGTCGAGCGCGCTGTGCCCTTCGAACCCATCCGAGGTGAGCATGGTGAACACCTCGTCCCAGTAGTCGCTGATCCGGCCGCGGGTCCAGCGATACCTGCGGCGGCTCGCCAGGCCCATCGGGTTGGCGTGGGTCGCTCCGAAGAACGGCTCGGCCGCCGGCGCGCGCCAGTCGAGCAGCAGCCGACGGCCCGCGCTGTCCGTGAGGCCGAGCCGTCCGATGTACACGGGCTCGGGGCTGTCCGCGCTGACGATGTGCCCGAGGCACAGGTCCAGGCCGAAGCGACGCAGGACGCGTAGGCGGGCGGTCAGCCGGTGGACCTCCACGTCCCGGTCCATCGCCTGCTGGCCTGTGCCACCGGGCGCCCTGCGCGCGGCATCGAGGCGGTCGGACAGGTCGGCGATCGACTGCTCAAGGCTCTCCGCGATGGCCGCGAAGTGTTGCTCGTCGCCGGCGATCAGCGTCGGGCCGGCCTTGGCGGCGAGGTGGTAGGGAAGGTCGAACGCGCTGGTGGTCAAGGGGTGCACGCCATCAGCGCCCGCAGCCGCGCCGCGCGTCCCACCAGCGGCCCGCCGTCCCCGCACGACCCATACGTCGACAACAACACACGCATTCCGCGACTCCCGTTTCCGCAGCTCCTGGCCTCGGCCGGCTATTCTGCGGCACGACCCCGGCCTTGCCGCAAGCCCCCCGGTACGATATAGGTTAAAAGTGGGAGGGAGTGGGCGTCGGGTACTTGGTCACCAGATTGGTCACCAGCTCGGTTACCGGCTCGGTCACCAGTTTGGCGGCCCGCTCATCGGTCGAGTCGAGAATTCGGTCGAGTCGAGAATTCGGTCGTAAATCAGGATTGCCAGGACGGGTCCCTTCTCAGGGTCGACGACGGCCACTCTTTGCGGTCGCGGGCCGTCGGCGTGGTGGTGCCGAATGCCCGACGTCTACCGGTGTGCGACAAGGCGACGGTTTCTTCGGACTGCGGCCGGTCACGGGTCGCGACCTGCACGCCGCCGTATGCTGGTCCTGGTTCGCAGCCAGCCGGAAACACCGGCGAGGAGGCCCTCGTCCATGAGCACTCCGGAGACCGGACACCCTCTCTGTATCCGCTGCTGCGCCCTCAGGTCACCGTCGAGGAACTCCTGGCCGCGAGAGGCACACGCCCATCCGGTCCCTCGACGACCTGACGGCCGACACCTTCGACGCGGAAGGGACCAAGGCGGGGCCAGGTGCTGGACGCTGGACAGCTCGCCCACCCATCCGTCGCCGCGCTGACCGGCCTGCCGGCCGAGCGGATCGGACAGCTCAGCGGCATCGGCAACTGGGACGAGTAAACGACGCCGGCTCCGGCACGACGTGGCACGATCTCGTAGGTGACGAGCGGAGCCGCCGAGGAGCGGCGCCTGCGCGACCTCGCGCGGCTGCGGCGCGTCCGCGACCGGATCGACCGGGAGTACGCCCGGCCGCTGGACGTCGAGGCGCTCGCCCGCGGCGCGCACATGTCGGCCGGGCACCTCAGCCGTGAGTTTCGCCGCGCCTACGGCGAGTCGCCGTACAGCTATCTCATGACGCGGCGCATCGAGCGCGCGATGGCGCTGCTGCGTCGTGGCGATCTCAGCGTCACCGAGGTCTGTTTCGCGGTCGGCTGCTCGTCGCTGGGCACCTTCAGCAGCCGCTTCACCGAACTGGTCGGTATGCCACCGAACGCCTACCGGCGCCAGGCGGCGCGCGCGACGGCGGGGATGCCGTCCTGCGTGGCGAAACAGGCCACCAGACCGGTCAGGAATCGAGAAGCGCCAGCCCCCGAGCCGCACCTAGCGTGAAGGAGCCCGCGCACGACGCCGGTGGCGGCCGTCAGGCGGCCGCCGGCACCGATGCACCGGTACGCCGATGGACCGATGAACCGATGAACCGATGAACCGATGAAAGACAGGATGAGCATGGCCACGAGGACGGGCCCGCGATCGCCCGCGCCGCACGCTGCCGGCAGGAACGTTGCCGACAGTCACGAGCTGATCCGGGTGCGGGGCGCGCGCGAGAACAACCTCAAGGACGTCAGCATCGAGATCCCGAAGCGCAGGCTGACGGTGTTCACCGGTGTCTCCGGCTCGGGCAAGAGCTCGCTGGTGTTCGGCACGATCGCCGCGGAGTCGCAGCGGCTGATCAACGAGACCTACAGCGCCTTCGTGCAGGGCTTCATGCCGACGCTGGCGCGGCCCGAGGTCGACGTGCTCGAGGGGCTGACGACCGCGATCATCGTCGACCAGCAGCGGATGGGCGTCGACGCCCGTTCCACGGTCGCCACCGCCACCGACGCGGGCGCGATGCTGCGCATCCTCTTCAGCCGGCTCGGGCAGCCGCACATCGGCCCGCCCGGCGCGTTCTCCTTCAACGTCCCCTCGGTCCGCGCGAGCGGGGCGATCACGGTCGAACGCGGCGCCGGCAGAACCGTGACGCGGACCTTCACCCGTACCGGCGGCATGTGCCCGCGCTGCGAGGGCCGGGGAACGGTCACCGGCTTCGACCTGTCCGCGCTCTACGACGACAGCAGGTCGCTCAACGAGGGTGCGCTCACGATCCCCGGCTACGGCGTCGACGGCTGGTACGGCCGCATCTTCAGCGGCTGCGGCTTCCTCGACCCGGACAAGCCGATCCGCGGGTACACCGGGAAGGAGCTCCACGACCTCCTCCACAAGGAGCCTACCAAGATCAAAGTCAACGGTGTCAACCTGACGTACGAGGGGCTGATCCCGAAGATCCAGAAGTCGTTCCTGTCCAAGGACGTCGACGCGCTGCAA
>NZ_CEVIVC010000190.1:0-7457 GCF_982290645.1 Protofrankia sp. CiP1_Cm_nod4 | reverse complement strand
TCCGGCAGCCGGAGCGCCACGGATCGGCGCCGGCATCTCCGGGGCGGCCATACCGCGACAGCCGGCGCCTGACGTGCCAGCGGCGGCGGGCGGCACCTGGCCGCTCGTTACGCCGGGCGGACACGACCCGCTCGGGAACGCGGCGGCCGCGGCGCATACCGCGACGTCCGCCGCGGGGGCGGTCATACCTGCCCGCGGCCGGGACGTGCTGCGGGCACAGGTGATCGAGAGCATCTCCGGGCTGAGCGCCTATCCGGAGAGCCACATCCACGAGAAGCACGCCTTCGTGGGGGATCTGGGCTTCGACTCGATCATGATGACCGACCTGGTGAACGCGCTGGGACGCCGCTGGCCGGGCCTGACCGTGCGCACCGAGGACATCGCCGAGATCACCACGGTCGGTGATCTGGTAGCCGTACTGGCCCGGCGAGCCGGCTCCGCGGGCCTTCTCCCGGCGGCGGCCGGCCCGACGGCCCGGGATGCGCCCGAAGCGGCCGGCCCTGGTCAGGCCGGCATCGAGGCCAGCGTGGAGGCCGGTGCCGGAGCGGATACCGGGATCGGCCTCGGAGCGGGTATCGGAGCGGGTATCGACGCGCGGACGCGGGACTCCAACGGCTTCGCCACCCAGCTGTACCCACAGGGCACGGGGAACGGGCTGTTCGACACCGTCGGCAACGGCAACGGCAACGGCAACGGCCGCCACCGGGAGCACCCGCGCCCCGACAGCGCCGCCACCGACGTCACGGCCTTCCCCGAAGTGGTGGCGCTGCGCAAGCGCCTTGAGCTCAGCGACCAGCTCGGCCTGCACAGCCCGTACTTCCTGCTGCACGAGGGGAACGCCCGCGACCGTACGGTCGTGGCCGGCCGGGAGCTGGTGAGCTTCTCGACCTACAACTACCTGGGCCTGTCCGGGCATCCGGAGGTCAACGCGGCGGTCAGCGAATCGGTGGACCGGTACGGATCCTCCGTCTCGGCCGCCCGCATCCTCTCCGGCGACCGGCCGCCGCACCGCGAGCTGGAGGCGGAGCTCGCCACCCTGATCGGCGTGGAGGACTGCGTCGTCCTGGTCAGCGGGCACGCCACCAACGTCACGACGATCGGCCACCTCGTCGGGCCCGGCGACCTGATCGTCCATGACGCGCTGGCCCACGACAGCATCCTGCAGGGGGCCCGGCTGTCCGGAGCGACCCGCCGGCCGTTCCCGCACAACGACCCGGCGGCCCTCGACAGGCTGCTCGCACAGGTGCGCCACCGCTTCCGCCGGGTCCTGATCGTCGTCGAGGGCGTCTACAGCATGGACGGCGACATCGCGGACCTGCCCGAGCTGATCAAGGTGCGCAACCGCCACGGCGCACTGCTGATGGTCGACGAGGCGCACAGCATCGGCGTGATCGGCGCGGCCGGCGGTGGGGCGGGCGAGCACTTCGACGTGGACCGCGGCGGTGTCGACGTGTGGATGGGCACCCTGTCGAAGTCGCTGGCCAGCTGCGGCGGGTATGTCGCCGGCCGCCGGGCCCTGGTGGACTACCTGCGCTACACGCTGCCGGGCTTCGTCTACAGCGCCGGCCTGACACCCCCGAACACGGCCGCGGCGCTGGCCGCGCTGCGGGTCATGCGGGGGGAGCCGGCCCGGCTGGCCCGGCTGCGCGACAACTCGGCCCTGTTCCTGCGCCTGGCCCGCGAGGCCGGCGTGAACACCGGGACGAGCGCCGGGACCCCGGTCATCCCGTGCATCGTCGGCGGCTCGATACGCAGCGTCCAGCTGGCCAACACGCTGTTCGAACGCGGGATCAGCGTCAACCCGATCATGTATCCGGCGGTCGAGGAACGCCTGTCCCGGCTGCGTTTCTTCATCACCAGCGAGCACACCCCCGAACAGATCGCATGGACCGTCGAGACGCTCACGAGCGAGCTGCACGCCGCCGTGCCATCCCAGCTGGTGGACGCCGGATGAGTGCCGCCCGCCACACCGGGCCAGCGCTGGCGGACGCCCCGGCGGCCACGGCGCCGCACGCCCCGCGCGCGACAGCCGCCGCCGAGCGGGCCGGAACGGCTGGGATACCCGGGACGAACAGGATGCCTGGAACGGCTCGAACGGCCGGGGCCGCTGTGGGGCACGCCGTCATCGGCGGCCTCTCCCACGGCGGACGGGTCATCAGTGCCGCCGTGCTCGTCCTCGTCGTGGCCGTCGCCACCTTCCTGGCCTGCGGGATGGTGGCGGTCGGGCTCTTCACCCTCGTCAGCGGCCCTGCCGTCATCCCCGGCGTCCTGCTCGATGCCCTGATCGGCGTTCTGGCCGCCCTTCTGATCATCCGTTTTGCCCCTGTCCCGACGCTCACCCGGCCGTCCGGTGGCCAGGAGCGGCCGGTGCCCCGGCCACCGGAGACCGGCCACGACCGCGATGGTCCCGGCTGAGCAGCCGGAGCCACGCCGTCACGGTCTGCGCGACACGGTGGCCCAGCGGCAGGCCAGGGCGTCCCGGGACGGCGGTCCGGTGCTGGTGCTGCTGGTCCCGGCAGGCACCGGCCCGGCTGGCGAGGTCTGGCGAGGTGGAGTTCGGACGGCTCGTCCAACGCCTGTGGCTGACGTTGGCCCGACGGAGGCTGGCCGCGCACCCGCAGTCCCACCTCATCGACTGCCCGGCCACGGTCGGGCCGCTCCTGGAGCTCACCGCGGCCGTGGCCGAACGGCCGCTGCGGATCACGCGGGCCGGGCGGCCCGACCCGGAACAGCTCCGGCGCGTCCCGCTCCCGGCCCGTCGTGTCCGGGCCGGGCAAGGCCGGCGTGCCCGGGCCGGACACAGCCGGCGTGCCCGGGCCGGGCGAGGGTAGCTCCTCGGACGGCCGCGCCCATCCGGGCACGGCGCGCTCTTGCTGGATGGTCACGATCGCAGGACCATGGGCGTTGTGCTGCTCTTCGACGAAATTATCGCGATCTCCGACCCGGTCGAGCGCGCAGCGGTCGCTCACGATCTGCTCTGGAACGACCATCCTCAGCGGCTGCGGCTGCGTGCCGTCCGTGGTCTGGCGATCCGCGAGGCGATCGGCCGGGGCTTGGCCGTCGAGGAGATAGCGCACCGGCTGCGGGTCCGGGTGCCGGACCTGACCTGGATGAGCGAGCACGCAGCCCCCGGCCCGAACTGACCTTCCCCGGCTCCCGTCAGCCCTGGGCGCACCGGCGCCGCGCGGTCGCGCGGTCGCGCGCCCGGGCTGCCGCATGCCCGCCGCATGCCCGCCGCGCGGCGTTCCGGCCCGCGAGCGGCCGGTCCGCCGGGCCCCGCCCGCTCGGCGCGGGCCTGCGTCCACGGCAGCCGGCCAGCATCCGTCCAGCCATTCTTCTCGTATTTTTCCCGTTCTCCAGTTACGTCATTCCGGCTGGCTGCCGACGTTTCAGTGACGACATGCCAGCACCCCGGCTCACCGGTTCGTGCGGTTCCCGCCGGCACTGGTTCAGCGCCGATTCATCGGCGGGTAATACCGTCCCGGCATTCTTCTTCTGACCGGCAGACGCCACCGGCCCGCGCGAAGGCACCGGGTGAAGGCACCGGGTGAAGGCACCGGGTGCATCGCGGAAGGCATGGTGCGGGCGGCCCCGGCGGGCTGGCGGCTGTCATCTCCGGCCGCTGGGACGAGCACGACAAGGAGAGGACCCGGTCATGAGTTCCGCCTCGGCATCGGACACTCCCGCCGCCGCGCCGCTGGCGTTCGGCGCCTTCGACCCGGCTCGCCGCGCCGACCCCTACCCGGGCTACCGCGCCCTGCGCGCGGCGGATCCCTTCTACCGCATCCCGCTGGGAGATCTCCAGGCCACTGTGCTGACGCGTTACCCCGACTGCTTGACCGCCCTGTCGGAAACAGCCTGGGGACGCGGCGAGTCCGGGACCAACGCGTGGCGTCGCGCCGAGGCGCTGGACGGCGGGCTGCGGTCCTTCCTGCGGATGAACCCGCCCAGCCATACCCGGCTGCGCGGGCTGGTCAGCAAGGCCTTCACACCCCGGATGGTCGCCGCCTTCCAGCCCCGGGTCACCTCCCTGGTCGACACGCTGATCGACGCCGCGCTCGAGCGGGAAGGCGAGATCGACCTGATCGGCGCGCTGGCCCGCCCGCTCCCGCTGCGCGTCATCTGCGACCTGCTGGGCGTGCCGGCGCGGGACGAGCAGACCTTCCGCGGCTGGGCCAACGACCTCACCCGCGGCATCGACCCGGACTACCTGCTCACCCCCGACGAGCTGGCCCGGCGCCGGACGTCCTCCCGCGAGTTCGACGCCTACTTCACCGAGCTGATCGCGCGGCGCCGGGCCCGCCCGGCCGAGGACCTGCTCAGCGAGCTGGTGGCGGTGCGGGACCAGGGCGACGTGCTCAGCGAGAGCGAGCTGCTGGAGCTGTGCGCCCTGCTGCTGGTCGCCGGCTACGAGACGACGGTCAACCTGATCGGCAACGCCGTCTTGGCGCTGCTGCGCAACCCCGACCAGCTCGCCCTGCTACGTGCGGATCCCAGCCTCATACCCTCCATCATCGACGAGACGTTGCGCTACGACCCGCCCATCCAGCTCATCGGCCGGCTCGCCCTGCGGGACACCGAGATCTCCGGGCACCCCTTCCCCCAGGGCGAGATCATCATCATCCTGAGCGCGGCGGCCCAGCGGGACCCGGACGTCTTCACGGATCCGGACCGTTTCGACATCACCCGCTACGCCGGCGCCGCTCCCGCGCACCGGCACCTCGGTTTCGGGCTGGGCATCCACTACTGCCTCGGCGCGCCGCTCGCCCGGCTGGAGGCACGGATCGCCCTGCGGGCGCTCGTCCAGCGTGCCCCGGGGCTCACCCTGGCCGCGGACCCGCCGCCCTACCGGCCGCACCTGACCGTACGCAGCCTCGCGGCCCTGCCCGTCCGGCTGTCCTGAACCCGGCCGGGCCGGGCCTGACGGCCGGCCGGTGCGCACGACCAGGACGGACGACCGCGGTGGGGCGGCCCCAGCGAGCGAACGATCACGCGTGGCGATGGATGACCGTCCGCGGGAGCGTGGGAGCCCGGGAGCACCGCCGACGAGCGGCTGACCGCTTCCCGTGTCGCTGGCGTTCAGGAACTCTGGCCGGGAAGGCCCGTCCCTGCGGTGTTCCGTGTCCCAGCCGTGGGCGCCTTCCGCGGGGTGGTCGGGTGTGACCAGCCGAAGCGCAGGACGCCGGCGGCCACGGCCGGGCGCAGCAGGGCGGTCGGGGCGTCCACCAGGTTCAGCGTCTTCATCAGGGCGCGCGCCACCGTGGCGTCCCGGTGCGCGGCGACCTGCACCCGTTCCGCGTACGGGCCCACCAGCCGCTCGCGCGGGCCGCGCCGCCCCTGGACGCCGGGATAGCGCAGGTCGGCCCCGTTGGCCATGTCCCACGCGACGTCCACGAGGCGGCCGGCCTGCCGGTAGAAACGGGCCGGCAGGTCCGGGCCGCCGGCCCGCAGGCAGTCCCGCAGCGCCCACGCGTGCTGGGCCGCCACGGTCATTCCCTGGGCGTAGAGCGGGTTGAAGCTGCATATCGCGTCACCGATGGCGAGGAATCCGGCCGGCGGGTTCTGCACCCGCTCGTAGTATCGCCGCAGTGAACTGGTGAAACGGTGGGGCACCGGGTCGCTCAGCGCCTCGGTCGACGTGACCAGGTCGTAGATGTCGGGTACGGGCAGGGTCCGGGCGAACGCTTCGAATCCCTCGGGATCCGTCGGCGGGTGGTCGCCGAGCATTCCGGTGAGCGTGACATGCCAGCGGCCGCCCTCCAGCGCGACGGCGCCGCCGCCACGGAATCCGGGCATGGTCGAGACTATGACCGAACGCTGGCCGTCGAGATGCTCGGGGCGGTACCGGTAGAAACGCGACGCGTATCCGAGATCGACGCCGGTCCGCCGCTCGGCCGGGCCGGGCAGTCCCAGGGCGGCCAGCCAGTCCGGGCCGCGGGAGGCACGGCCGGTCGCGTCCACCACAAGATCCGCGCGGATGAGTCCGGTGCCGGTAGCGGCGCCGGCATCAGCACCGGCATCAGCGCCGCTCCCGGCACCGGCGGTACGGGGCTGCTGGACGACACGCACCCCGATGATCCGGCCGGGCGCCTCCGGCGCGGTGACCAGCCCGGTCGCCGACGTCCGCTGGACGAACCGCACGCCGGGGACCGCCCGCAGCCTCGCCCGCAGGACGTCCTCCAGCAGCCCCCTGCTGGCGAGCACCGAGGTCAGCCCGGTCGGGGCCGAGCGGACCCGCAGCCCCCGCAGATACCAGCGGGAGCCCACCAGCGTCTCGATCGTGGACGCGCCCCGCCGCGTGAGTTCCGTGGTCAGGCCGGGGAACAGCTCCTCCATGAGCCGGCGTCCGCGGTCGAGCAGCCCGTGCAGGTGCCGGCCCTGGGGCACACCACGGCGGGAGTCGCCGTGGGGATCACCGTCGAGGAGCACGTCCCGTTCGAGTACCGTGACCCGCTCGAAGGTCTCCGAGAGCACCCGGGCGGCCAGCAGCCCGGCGATGCCGGCGCCGAGGACGACCGCGTGGCCGCGGCCGTCCTCGGCCGCCCGCGGGTGTGACGGCCGGCCGGGCTGCGGCCCCCGGGAATCTTCGCCGACCAGGGGGAGCGCGGGATCGGCGTGTGGCTGCCTGGCCGGCGTCGGAAGCACCGTGCCGTCGTCCATCACGCCTCCCGTGGCCATCAGATGTTCACCGTCACGTATTTCCGGCCGGCGTGGACCGGCTGCGCCGAAATCTTTCCCGCGGCTTGTCCACACACCGTGGACAAGCCGCCACCAGCCAGGTGGGCCGACAATGCGAGCCGACGATGTGAGCCGGCGCTCCGAATGCCTTGCGAAGGATATCGTGGAGCCAGGCCCAGGCCGGTGTCAACCAGGATTTCGATGATTCGATGGCTGAAGAAAATGTGTCGCCAGCCTCCGCGCCTCCCCTGCTGGAGACAGCACGGTAACCGCATTCGGCGGGCTTGGCAACACCGCACCGGACGACTCCTTCACAGCCCTGGCCTCCATCAGCGAAACCAATTGTTTCATTCGGCGTCACAATAGCCGGGCCAGCCGCGTCCCGGCCGCCGCCAGGGACATCTTTCTTTCGCCCTGAAATGTAAACTCGCCGTTCACCGAAGCGCCGGCCGAACATGCTGGAATACGGTCCCAGCGGACGGTCCGGCGTGTTCGGCAAATGCCCGGCCGGCGCCGGCGGCATCCGTCGGCGCGGCCCGTGGTCGGAGCAGGCAGTCGGCGACGGCCTGTGACGGTGGGCACCGAAGAATCGCGAGAGGGAGCCGACATGGACGTGGCGACGGCCCAGGAGGCAACGGCCCAGGAGGCAGCTCAGGAGGCAACGGCCCAGGAGGCCCAGGAGGGCCTGGGCCGCCAGGGAGACCCGGCGGGCCAGGGCAGCCGGGCGGCCCGGGCGACGGCGCCGGGCGGCCCCGCGGTGCCGCCCCACGGCCCGCTCC
>NZ_CEVIVC010000189.1:5253-8951 GCF_982290645.1 Protofrankia sp. CiP1_Cm_nod4 | reverse complement strand
CCCGACAGCCCCACCCGCAGCCGGTCGAACCGCTCCTCCGACCGCTCGAACGCACCCGCCGGCACCGCCTCCGGCGAACCCCCATACCCTGACACCCAGGCTCCTTGCTCGCGACACGTTCAGGACTCGACACCCGCGAACACAGCGACAAGGAGCCCTTTCGCGATCAACCCACGGCCAGCAGTCCGGGATCATCCAGTCAACGACCTCACTCAGGAAGATCTACACCCTTCTGTGTTCGTTTAGTTACGTAGATGGGTACACCGGGGAGCGACTCGCTCGAAAGGGAAGCGAAGGAAGGGGCTCTCATGGTCATGTACCGTCCGGGAACGATGCCGCACCGGCCGTTGCACTGCATCGTCCCACCCGACCTGCTGGCTCGGATCGTCCGCGAGGGCGAGACCGAGGAAGAGCGGGCGGCAGCGCTACGCACCCTGCAGTTGGACCACTCGTTCCGGCTGGCCCGCGCCGAGACGGCCGCCCGTTCCGGGGGGCGGGAGGCCCGCCCGACCACGTTCGGCCGGCAGGGCGGCCGGCCACAGCGCACCATCTACGACCAGCATCATCAGGAAATCCAGACGCCGGGTACCCCGGTACGGAGCGAAGGACAACCGGCGACCGGTGACCCGGCGGTCGACGAAGCGTACGACGGCTTCGGCGCGACGTACGACTTCTACTGGCGGATCTTCGACCGCGACTCCATCGACGGCCAGGGGCAGCCGCTGCTCGGCGGAGTCCATTATGGGGAAAACTACGCCAACGCCATCTGGGATGCCGGCCGCATGTTCTTCGGTGACGGGGACGGCCAGCAGCTCACCCGCACGACGGCGGGGCTCGACGTGATCGCCCACGAACTCACCCACGGGGTCACCCAGCACGAGGCAAACCTGGTCTACAGTGGTCAGTCCGGCGCGCTCAACGAGTCCATCTCCGATGTCATGGGTAGTCTGGTCAAGCAGTACCGGTTGAGCCAGAAGGCCTCCGATGCCGACTGGCTGATCGGCACGGACATTGTCGGCCCCGCGCTCGGGCCGGCACTGCGGTCGCTGAAGGCACCCGGTACCGCCAACCGGCACGACGACCAGCCAGCCGACATGAACCATTATGTCCACACGGCCTCGGGCGACGGCGGCGTGCACACCAACTCCGGCATCCCGAACCGGGCCTTCTACATCGTCGCCGATACCCTCGGCGGTTTCGCCTGGGAAGCGCCGGGCGCCATCTGGTATGCCACGCTGCGGGACCCCGAGCTCGCCCATCCCTCTCCCGAGTTCCGTACGTTCGCTCGGATCACCCTCCGTCAGGCACAGCAGATATACGGTCCGACCAGCGACGAAGCCCAGGCGGTACGGGACGGCTGGGACGCGGTGAAGGTTCCGCTGAACTAACAACACGGGGGTCCGCGACCCGACCTGGCCTGACAGGGGCTCTCACCCGGGGCATCATCGAAGGGTGCGTGTGGAGTTCGAACGTAGCGGCGGCTTCGCCGGTCTGGTTCTGCATGCTGTCCTCGACACCAGCGAACTCGACCCGGAGCAGGCCGGGCAGGCCGAAGCCGCGCTGGACACCCTCGGCTGGGATCAGCCGGCAAGGCCCCCCCAGGGGGCCGACCTCTACCAGTACCGGTTCACCGTGACCGACGCCGCCGGCCGGCGGCGCTCAGCGGTCCTCAACGAGCTGCAGGTACCTGCCGCGCTGCGTCCGCTGGTACGAGAACTCGTCGCCCGAGGCCGGCTCCCGTCCTGACAAGGGACTGCTCGCCCTTACCCCGGCGGGTGAGGGTGTGGCCGAGCCGGGTGAGGATGCCCTCGTCGCGCCAGGCGGCGTAGGAGGGAGACGCGGTGGCGTGCGCCGGGAAGCCATGGGGCAGGTATCGCCAGGGAACACCAGTGCGGTTGATTTTCCGTGGGCTCATGACGGAGGTTTCTCCCTGGCCGGGGCGGCGGTAAACCAGCGGGCCGGGAACTGCCTCACCCTGGCAGGAGAGGGGCTTTCACCGCATCGGTAAACCAGACAGACAGCCGGCCGCATCTCCGCCCTTGACGACCCTCGCGCTCAAGACCATGGAGTGCACGAATCCGCCTTTACCACGCGAAAGCCGTAAAAGCTACGGCCGGCATAAACGATTCATCCCACCGAAACCACGTAAATATCCACTCAGGGGGTGTTTCGTTGTGAGGAAACGCGGTTTCGGCAATAGCAAGATCGCTTCCTGTTGATCCTTGTCGGTCTTCTTCGGCAGCGAGCCGCCCTGCGATGCGATATGTGGACGCAATCTGGGAATAATCGTGCGGAGACCTCTGCAGAGGAGCCGAATAGTCGGATAGGTATCTAAGGAGTGCATGCGACATGTCGCGTTTTGCTGATATCTCCATATACAACGCGTCTTTCGACGCCGACGTCTACAAGGACGCCGGACACGAGCTAATCGTCATCAAGGCGACGGAAGGGGCCACGTATACCAATGAGCGGTGGGAGGGGTGGGTTAAGGACGCTCGCCACACCGGGCTACGCGTCGGCCACTACCATTTCGCCACCACATGGGACGCTGCGGACCAGGCGGCACATTTTCTGAACGTGGTGAACCGAAACTACCACCCCGACGACATCCTTATCCTCGACCTGGAACAGGCCGCGATCCCGGCGCGTCGACGTGGCGACCTCGCCCGCGACTTCCTCGGCAAGATAGACCATATGCCCGGCGAGAAATGGCTGTACTCCGGCAAATTTTTCCTCCAGGAGGGGAGAGTATCCTACTTCGGGGTACCGCTGTGGCTGCCCTCGTATACCAATACGTGGCGGGACAGTATGCTCCCCCACGGGTGGGACAAAGAGACGCTGGTGGCGTGGCAGTTCACGGCCACGGCCACGGTGCCAGGCGTCGGGAAGGCCGCCGGAGGCGTGGACTACAGCGAGTGGTACCCGACCACGCCGCAGCCCGGCAATCGTTTCGCCGGATACCCGACCCTCCACCGGGGCGACCAGGACTCGCACCGCACCGGCACCTTCCCTGACCGGGGAGCTCCCGTGCAGACCCTCCAGAACGCCTTGAATATCGTGTTGGGATGGGAGGGGGGCCACCCGTCCAGGCTGGCCCCGGACGGCGATTTCGGGCCGGCGACGCATGAGGGCGTGGTGCACTACCAGGGACAGCGTGGGCTGACGGCCGACGGGGTGGTCGGCACCCGGACCTGGTCCCGCCTGGACTCCGATCTCGACACGATCGGACGGTGATCACGACGGAAGGATAAATAAATCCGTTTCATCCGTATTGGGTATCCTCGCCTGCATCCGTCTGAGATGGGGGCCGCGTCTCCGACTGGAACCAATGGCGCAGGGTTCACATACATCCTCACTGTCTGTTGTGTTCGCTGGGCTCTTGATCAGGTAAGGCGGACGGATGCGTCGACGCCCTGCCCGTTCGCTGATCCCCGCCTCGGAGTTCACGGGTTCCGGCCCCCACCGGCAGTGATCGTGCTGTCGGTCCGCTGGTACCTCCGCTACGCGCTGTCGTACCGGGACGTCGAGGAACTCCTGGCCGAACGCGGCCTGGTCGTCGATCACGTGACCGTCTACCGGTGGATACAGCGGTTCACCCCGCTGCTGATCGACACCGCCCGCATTGGGCAACGGAGTCGTAACGCGGGGGAGGACGTCAAGGCGAGGCGCTCGAGGGCTACGACGAGGTTGTTCCTGGC
>NZ_CEVIVC010000189.1:4070-4869 GCF_982290645.1 Protofrankia sp. CiP1_Cm_nod4 | reverse complement strand
GGGCGAGCTCTTTTCCTGGCGGACGGGGGTTTTCACGGCGCCCGCGCCGGCCGTGGACGCGTCGGCTGCCGCCGGTTGCGACGCCGCCGGTCAAGGGCGACGGCCGAGGCCGCCAGCGCGAGCCAGGCCGCACCGAACGCCCAGCCGCCGACGACGTCGGTGGGCCAGTGCACCCCGAGGTAGACCCGCGACACCCCGACCCCGGTCGTGATCAGGACGGCCGCGGCGACCGGAGCGGCGAGCATGGCCTTTCCCGCCGGCAGGAGGCTGATGATCAGTGCGGCGGCCAGGCCGTAGCCGATGGTCGCGGTGGCGGTGTGCCCGGACGGGTAGGCGTAGCCGTGCGGGTGGGCCAGCCACAGCGCCGCCGGCGGCCGCGGGCGGGCGACCGACCGGTTGACCATCAGGCGTACCAGCTGACCGGCCGCGAGCACGGCGACGGCGGCGACGGGCGGCGTCCAGCGGCTGGTCCGCCGCCACCACAGCACGCCCACCACGACCAGCAGGCCGTAGACGACCGGTCCGCTACCGAGACCGGTGACCACCCTGGCCCATGATGTCAGCCCGGGGCCGCGCCGGGCGGTGACGCCGTGCAGCAGCCGGGCGTCGTCGGCGGCGAGGCCTTCGCGGGCCACCACGTCCCAGGTGACCCCGCCGAACAGCCATCCTGCCGTGACCAGCGTCGCAAGGGCGGCGGCCGGAGGCCGGCCGAGCCGGAACAGCGGCCCCGGACGCCGACGGATCCGGCCCCGGACCCGGCCGGACCGGCGGGCGGCACGGTATCCCACGGCCGCGACGG
>NZ_CEVIVC010000189.1:2533-3467 GCF_982290645.1 Protofrankia sp. CiP1_Cm_nod4 | reverse complement strand
GCCAGCCGCGACGGCCGCGATCACCGCCCACAGCGGTAGGCGCTGCCCGTGCGCGAGCACGCCGAGCAGGACCGCGGCCGCACCGGAGAAGACCAGCCCGACGAGCGGGGACGCCCCCGCCGCGGACAGCACGAGGAACGGTAGCGGGACGAGCCATGGTGAGGCTCCCGGCAGACCGTCGACAAGGTGGCTCATCGACAGACACCTACCAGGCCGGCCGGTCAGTGCGGCGGGCCGGTCAGTGCGGCGGGCCGAGCAGCGCGCGTACGAGCGCGATGCCGAGCTGGGAGCGGTCGGTCTGCCAGACGTGGCAGTACTCGTACGGCCAGGCGTAGACCGGGCACTGCCCGGTGCAGAGGGCGGACACCCGTGGCTCGTCGAGATCGGCGGCGGCGTAGCGGTACAGCAGCTCGATGCGGGCGGCGATGACACCGTAGTCGAAGACGCGGGCCAGGCGGTTCTCCCGGGCGAGTACCACCTCGATCGTCAGGCCCTCCAGGGGGTACCTGTCGGGAAGGACGTTCTGGAGGGACAGGAAGAGATCGGCCGCCCGGCGGCGCGGGTCGCCCAGGAGAGCACCGAACACGGCGAGCCTGCCGAGCGCCAGCCTGGGGCGCGTGAGCAGGCTGTGCGCGTAGAGGACGCGCAGGAGCGCGACGTCCATGAAGAACCGTTCGAGCGGTGTCTCGAGCGCGACGAGCTCGCGGTTGTCCAGGTAGCCGGCCACGATGCTGGCGTTGTGCGCGCGGTACCAGGCCTCCGGAGCGGGACGCCGCAGGAACGCCAGCCAGTGCCGCACGGCGGTCGTGCTGGGCTCGCCGTGCACGCCCCTGGACAGCAGGTCCGCCTCGGCCGCGTCGCGGAGCAGGGACTCGTTCACGGCTCGCCACCACGGGCTGCCGGGCGTCGCGGCGCTGGCGGGTGCCAGCAGGCC
>NZ_CEVIVC010000189.1:0-2219 GCF_982290645.1 Protofrankia sp. CiP1_Cm_nod4 | reverse complement strand
ACGCTGGATCTGCCACCGCATGAAGGCCATCTCGGCACGCCGATAGGGCCGGATACTCCGGGCCGCGACGCGCCGGTCGTAGAACTGCGCGGCGAGCCGGAGACGCCGTACCGGGTCGTCACGGGCGATGGCAACCAGTTCCCCCGCGCGGTGAGCAGCACCCGCCGACACCCCTCGGCCGGACACCCCCCGAGCATATCGGACACTGGACCGGAGCTCAGGGACTGGGACGCCGTCGCCGCGCCGGTAGGTGCCTTGCCGGCGGGCGACGCGGACCAGGAGAGCCCTGTACGCGGCCCGATCCGCGAAAGTATCCGTGGGACGCGTCGCGCGCGGCGGAACTGGTGCGCATCCCATCAGAAATCATGGCCACGCCATATGCACCGGATACGCCCCGGCCGCAGGCACGGCGGATCACAGCGACACCACGGATTACGTGAGATCGGCACCGATTGCAGGCTCATGTTCTGAGGCTCATGCCTCAGCCGTTTCGGGTGGTGGTAGCCAGCCGCGTTCGCGCAGGGCGTGCCAGGCGCGCTGGACGTGTTCGGCGGTGAACATCCGCCCCTTGCGCGGTGTCCAGGCGCGCACGAGCCGGGAGACCTGGTCGGGATCCGTGGGGTCGGTGGCCTCACGGGTGGCGATCCAGTGCACGCTGGCGAGGAGCTCCATGCCGTACGGCGACTCGAAGCCCTCGACGAGGCGGAGCACGTGGTCGATGCGGCCGGTCGTGCTCGGCTGGTCAGCCAACGCTCGGTCGGCGGCGTCGGCGGCGCCGGGCAGGAGACCGAGCGGCTCGGCGTCGAGGACCCGTGCGTTGCCGTCACCGAACCCGGTCAGGTACTGCCCTTCGAGGTTGATCAGGGCATGACGCAGGTTGTCCGCGTAGGGCCCATAGCGGCCCTTGGTATAGAGCAACCCGAGAGGCTCACCAGCGTCGCGGAGGAAGTACAGGAGCTTCTGGACCTCGATCACGGAGATCTCGAGCGCCCGCGCGCAGTAACGATCGATGATCCGAATCAGCGCTGCCCTCGGGAGAGTCATCGTCGGCCGGACGGTGCGCGTCGTCATCTCGGCCGCCGACGGGGTCCGCCCCGGCGGATAGAGGACGACCCGCACATCGTCGAGGCCGGCGAGAGCGGAGCGGATTCTCGGTTCGATCTCGTGCCAGTCAAGGCCGCCGTTGCCGCAGCCAAGCGGGGGTACCGCGATCGAGCGGATGCTCAGCTCGCGGACCACCCGGACAAGGTCAGCCAGGCCACAGTCGATGTCCCGGACTTCCGACCGGGAGCGCCAGTGGCCCTTGGTAGGGAAGTTGACGATGTATCTCGGCCCGGTGGCCGCGCCGGTCGGCCAGACGTGCATCCGGCCCAACCGGAGCTGCCCGGCGTCAGCCGCCCGCCGGTAGGCCTCGAACATGGCCGGATAGGCGCGGCGGAACTGCAGCGCGAGACCCTTGCCCATCACGCCGACCGTGTTGACGGTGTTGACGAGCGCGTCGACGTCGGCGCCGAGGAGGTCACCGTCCGCCTTAATGATCATCGCTGCCTGTCCCATGCCCTAGAAATACCAGTCAGGTCTGACACTAACCGGCGGCTGAGGCTGTGCCGTTCCCATTGTGGCGAGGGCTCTGCGCCTGCTGACGGCGTTCTTGACGGCTACCTCGCTGAAGGCGGCCCAGGGCACCCGGCCGTGAACAAGGCACTCCGCCATCCGCCGTTCCCTGCGGTCGGGCTCGGCGTCGGTGTTCGCCCACATCCTGGCGCGCATCAGCGGCCAGTCGACCAGCGTGTCCAGATCCGCCGGATCGGAACGGAAGGTCGCTGCCTCAAGGACGGCGTTACGGTCAGTGAAGACCAGCGCGAGCCCCAGCCCGGTGAGCCTCTCGACAGAAGTCACCAGGTAGGCCAGCTCGTCGCAGCCCCCCGCATAAGTAGCCACCCGGCCACGGTGGATCGCGTACATCATCGGGCTGCGGGGCGCGAAGTAGAACGGCGCGTAGTCCCCTACCACACCGCCAGGAGCCACCGGCACCGGACGGTGGCGGCGGGCCGCCTTGATCTCCAGATTGCCGACCTCGGTACGCCTCGCGTCCGCCTCAATGGCCACCGTCTCCGGCAACAGGCCCTGCTCGGCGATCGCCGCGAGCTGGTCGAGATGCGTGAAGTGCGCCACGCGGGTCGGGACCGGCCGGGCCATGATGAACTGTGCACCTCCGA
>NZ_CEVIVC010000188.1:0-7716 GCF_982290645.1 Protofrankia sp. CiP1_Cm_nod4 | reverse complement strand
GGGGAGGAGGCCTGGGCGCGCACGGCCGCGATGTGCTGGTCCAGCTCCGTCCAGAGCTGTTTCTCGACGTAGCCACGGACCGCCCGGGCCCGCGCGCGCTGGCTGCGGATGCGCTGCGGCAGCTCGTCCACTGCCTGGCAGCGTAGCGCAGCTACGTGACACAGGGCGTGCGCATCACAGGGCGGAGCTGTCTACGCCCAGAGGGGGAGGGCGTTCACTCGCCGGGCCGTAGCCCCCGATCAACAACGGTGGCAGCGTCCTGGGGTGCTACCGGAGGAGGCACGGGCCCATGAGCGTGGCAGCCACACGACCAACGACCGCACCGCCAAACAGCACATCACCAGTCAGCGGACCACTGAACACCACGATCCAGTCGATCTTATCCGAGCCCACACTGTGCCAGGCGTTCTTACGGGTGGCGGACGCCAACGCCGACCACCTGGCGCTGAGCGGCTTCGGCGAGATCCTCGTCGGCGGCGTCACGGTCATGCCCGGCTACTTCGAGGACGCGGTGCGGCGGGGCAACCAGAGGCTCGCGCGGATCGAGCAGGCCGAACGCCGGAAGGTGCTCGACCACGACTGGGTGCCCGGAGGCGACGAGCTGACCCCGACGGCGAAGCTTAGGCGCAGGCCCGTCGAAGAGCGTTACGCCAAGATCATTGAGGGACTCTACGCATGAGCGTCACGTCCGCCACCGGCCACATCGTCGAGAGCGACGACCTGCGCCACCGGGTCGCGCCGGGTGTGAAGACCCGCGACAGCCTGTTCTGGACCCTGGTCCTGCCCGACGAGCGGATCGCCGCGCAGGTGTACGTCTGGACCGACGGGCGCGGTGTCGCCGGCCGGCAGGTCTGCGTCTACTTCCCCGACCGCGAGCGGAACGTCGTCCTGGGCGCCTTCAACGTCGAACTGGGCGACGCCAGCGAGCTGGACGACTGGCACTGCGCGGGCCTGTACCTGCGCCAGCCCGATCCGCTGCGCACCGCCGAGATCGTTTTTGCCGGCGACGAGGTGAGCATCGACTACCGTTTCGAGGCCAGCCACCGGCCCTTCAGCTACCGCGAGAACCCGGCGGGCTGCCCGCCGTGGATGGCGGCCAACCGCTTCGAGCAGGCCGGGCGCGCGTCGGGCACCCTACGGATCGGCGAGCGGGTCATCCCGTTCGCGGACGTGTGGGCGCACCGCGACCACTCCTGGGGCCGGCGGCACTGGAGCGCGGTGCAGCACTGGAAGTGGCTCGCCGCCGGTACCCCGTCGGGCGCGGAGCTCAACGCGATGTTCCACATCGCACGCGGCGAACTGGGCGTCAACGGCTACGTGCTGCGCGGCGGCGAACCGGTGGCGATCGTCGACAGCCGCCACCACGCCACCTACGACAGGGACATGGGCCAGGAGAGCCTGGAAGCCGAGCTGACCGACGCCCACGGCGGGACGACGCACCTGTGGATGCGGCGCTACGCCATCCTGCACCTGCCCGTCGGCTCCGACACGCTGATGTCCGAGGCTGCCTGCCAGGTGACCATCGACGGCGAGGCCGGCGCCGGGCAGTTCGAGACGCTGTGGCCCCGCGGCTACCTGAAGCGGCTGGTCGACGCGCAGTGAGCGCATCCTCCGAGACCGCCCCGCCCGCCGAGACCATCGGGGCCGTCCCGCCCGCCGGGGCTGCCCTGCCCGCCGGGGCTGCCCTGCCCGCCCTGCCCGCCGGGGCCGTCCCGTCCGCCGGGCCTGTCCCACCTGTCGAGGCCGTTGCGTCCGGCGGGAGCGCGCCGCCCTTCGACGTCGGCCGGCTCGAGGCCTACCTGCGCGGTCTTGGGCTGTGCCGTGGGCCGATCACGCTGCGGCGCATCGGTGAGGGCCACTCCAACCTGACCTACCTGGTGTCCGACGGCGAGTGTCGGGTGGTGGTGCGCCGGCCACCGCCACCGCCGATCCCGCCGGGCGGCCACGACGTCGTCCGCGAGGCGCGGGTGCAGCGGGCGCTGGGGGACGAACCGGTCCCGGTGCCGCGGATCCTCGCCGTCGAAGAGTCCACCGCGGTGATCGGCGCGCCGTTCTACGTCATGGCACACGTCGCCGGGATCGTCGCCACCACCCGCACGCCACCGGCGCTCGACACGCCGGCCGGCAGGCGCGCGGTCGGTGAGGCGCTCGTCGACACGCTCGCCGCGCTGCACCGCGTCGACCACGCAGCCGCGGGCCTTGGGGATTTCGGGCGGCCCTCCGGCGACGTCACGCGTCACCTGCGGCGCTTCGCGCGGATCGTCGACCCCGACGGGCACGGCCTGCCGGGGGAGCTCGGCGCGCTGCTGGACTGGCTGGTGGACGACCCGCCGGCGCCGGCCGCGCCGGCGATCGTCCACGGCGACTTCCGGCTGGGCAACGTCATGCTCGCCGCCGGCCCGCCCGCCCGGCTGGTCGCCGTGCTCGACTGGGAGCTGGCGACGATCGGCGACCCGCTGCGCGACGTCGGCTACCTGCTGGCCACCTACGCGGTGCCCGGCGAGCCACCGCACGCGCTGACCGAGATGAGCGCGGCGACCCTCGCCGACGGCTACCCCTCCCGCGCCGAGCTGGCCGCCCGCTACGCGGCCGCCACCGGCACCGAGGTGCCCGACGTCGACTGGTACACGGCGATGGCCCTGTGGAAGCTCGCCGTCCTGTTCGAGTACCAGCGCCGCCGGGTGGCCGACGGGATCGGCGACGCCTACTACTCCCGGCCCGGCCTCGTCGAGGGCTTCCTCGCCGCGGCCCGGCCCCTCACGACAGGAGCGAACCTGTGATCGCCTTACCCGTCGGAACCGGCATCGAGGCGTTCGCCTGCCGGGACCGCGGCCGCGCCGAGCGCCGCGAAGCCTTCACCCGGCCGCGCCGCGGCCTTTCGAACCTCACCAACGTCTCGGACGTCACCAACGGGATGCGCGGGGTGCCGGCGACCTGGGCGGTGAAATGAGCCAGGCTGCGGACAAGGTCCTCTACGAGAAGAAGGGGCCGATCGCGTACGTCACGCTGAACCGGCCCGAGAAGCACAACGCGATCGATCCCGATGCCAACGAACGCCTGCGGGAGATCTGGACGGACTTCCGTGACGACGAGGAGATCCGCCTGGCGATCCTCACCGGTGCCGGGGACAAGGCGTTCTGCGCCGGGGCGGACCTGTCGACGATGGTCGGGCACTGGACGGGCGCCGGGCCGAGCCTCGGCCGCGAGGCGCTGCCCAGGGGCTTCGCTGGCGGGATCACCCGCGGGCTGCACCGCACGAAGAAGCCCGTCATCGCCGCGCTGAACGGCTACGTCATCGGCGGCGGCCTGGAGCTCGCGCTGGCCTGCGACATCCGCGTCGCCGCCGAGCACTGCGTGTTCGGCTCGTTCGAGCTACGCCGCGGGATGCACCCCGCCGACGGCGGCATCGTGCGCCTGGTGAACATCTGCGGCGCGGGGATCGCGCTCGAGTTGGAGCTGACCGGCGAGCCGATCGACGCCCGGCGGGCGTTGCAGTGCAACCTCGTCTCCCGGGTCGTGCCCGCCTGCGAGCTGATGGCCTGCGCGGAGGACCTCGCGGCAAAGATCCTGCGCAACCCGCAGCGCGCCGTGGAGTCGGCGAAGGACACGATCCTCGAAGTCATCGGGCGGCCGCTGGAGGACCAGCTCCGCATCGAAGCGCTCTACGGCTATTCGATCATGGATAATCCGGAGATCGACGCCGAGCGCAAGCGCTTCCTCGCCGAAGGCGACCCGCGATGACCGGCCGCTCCGCCGCCGGCAGCCACCCCGCCGCGTTCGCCGGGCGCATACAGGAGCAGTCGTGACTGAAGCGGTCAACATCGGCCTGTCGATCTTCAGCGACGACCTCGCGCGGTACCCGGCGCCCGAACGCCGCCGGCTGCTCGGGCTGGCGGCCGAGGCCGGGCTGGGGCACCTGCACTGCGGCGACCACGTGAGCTTCCACGGCGGCTACGGCTGGGACGGCCTGACCAACGCCACGATGCTGCTCAACCTGCAGGACGAGCTGCCCGTGCACGTCGGCATCTACCAGCTGCCGCTGCGCCACCCGACCACCGTCACCCGGCAGCTGTCGACGGTGTGCGAGATGCACCCGGGCCGGCTCGTGCTCGGCGTCGGTGTCGGCGGCGACGACCGCAGGGAGATGGAGGTCTGCGGCGTCGACCCGCGCACCCGCGGTAAGCGGACGGACGAGAGCCTGCGGATCATCCGCCGTCAGATGACCGGTGAGGCCGTGACGTTCGCCGGCGAGATCTTCAACCTGGTCGACGCGGCGGTGCACCCGGTGGTCGATCCGCCCGTGCCGCTGCTCGTCGGCGGCCGTGGCGACGCGGCCCTGCGCCGGACCGCCAGCCTCGGCGACGGCTGGCTGGCCATCTGGGCCTCCCCGCGGCGGGTGCGCTCCTTCATCGAGCAGGTCGACGAGGAGGCGGCGCGCATCGGCCGCACCGGCGTCGCCTGGCGCCATGGCATCATCGTCTGGTGCGAGTTCGGGCCGGACCCCGACCGTGCCGCGCACCGGCTGGCCGAGAACATGCGGAACGTCTACAAGCTGCCCCGCGAGGCCTTCGAGAAGTGGTCGCCGGCCGGGCCGCCCGAGGCCGTCGCCGAGTTCTGCGCCCCGTACCTGGACACCGGGATCACCGACCTGACCTTCATCACCCAGGGTGAGGATCTGGCCGCCTCGATCCAGTCCACCGCCGAGGTCCGGAAGCTCCTGGGCCTGCCCGTCCCGGTGTCAGTGACGCGCCCGGCCCCGGGCGGGACGCATCCGGCCCGGGGCGAGACGTGCTCGGCCCGGGCCGAGAGATCAGCTACCGGTGGAGCGGTAGTGGCGTAGACCGGCGCGCCAGGCCACGGCGGCGAGGGTCAGCAGGACGGCGGCCACCAGCGGGGAGGCGAAACGGAACACGGACGGCAGGCCCAGCGGGTCGGGCTTGCCGAGCACGTACAGGGCGGGCTGCCAGTTGAGGAACGCCAGCGGGACGAGGAAGGTCAGCAGCCGCATCCCGTCCCGGCCGTAGATCGACATCGGGTACTGGGTCAGGAAGCTCCCGCCGTAGGTGACCGCGTTCATCGCCTCCGCGGCCTGCTCGACGGCGAACTGGAACGCCGCCCCGGCGATCCAGACCGCGCTGAAGATACCGACCCCACAGATAATCATAGTGGCGACGAGCAGGACGCGGCCAGGGGTCCAGGGCACGTCCAGCCCCGCGAGGGACAGCGCGAGAACGCCGACACCCTGGACGATCCCACCGAGACGGCGCGGGGAGAAACCGTCCGTGGCGACCTGCACGAGCAGCCCGGCCGGCCGGACCAGCATCACGTCGAGGCTGCCGTCCCGGATGCGTTCGCCGACCCGTTCCAGCGTCCCGAAGAACATGTTGGACACGGCAAAGGCGGTGCAGGACGTCCCGAAGAGGAAACCCACCTCGGCAAGGCCGAAACCGGCCAGGTGCGGCACGCGGGTGAACAGCACGCCGATCACCGCGATGTCCAGCCCGGTCGCCAGGAACTGCCCGACGGCCAGCAGCAGCACCGAGGCGCGGTACTGCCAGGCCACCCGCGTCCAGGCCGCCGCGAACAGCAGATAGTGCCGCACCGCTTCGTACCGGCGGCTCCGGCCGGGATGTTCGTCCCGGCTGTGCCGCTTGTTGCGGCCGGGATGTTCATCCCGGCTGGGCCGTTCGTGCTGGCTGGAACGTTCGTCCGAGCTGTGCCGGTTGTTCCTGCGGCCGGGGCGGGCCGCGCTGTTGTCAGCCACCCTGGACGACCAGCTTCCGGGTGGCGTGGGCGGTGAGCGCGCGGCCGGCCGCGAGGAGCGCGACGGCCCAGCCCACCTGGAACGCGATCGCCGCGACCAGCGACGCGCCGGTCCGGTTGCCGAGCAGGACGTCCGCCGGTATCTGCATCATCGCGGCGAAGGGCAGCGCCTCGGCAAGGTCCCGCAGCACTCCCGGCATGATCGTCAACGGCATGGAGATGCCGGAGAAGAACACCGTGAACAGGGTGTAGGCGCTTTCCAGCCCTCGCTGGTCGAGCAGCCAGAAGGTCGTGAGGGCGATCAGGTAACGCAGCCCGAAACTGACCAGGAAACCCAGGACCACGGACACGGCGAACAGCCCCCACACGCCGGCGGCATCCCACACACCGGCGGCGGACGCCGTGCCCGCGGCGGCGGCCGGGCTTGCGGGCGTCGGCAGGCGCAGGTCGAACAGGAGGGCCGCGACCAGCGTGGGCGGCAGTCCCCGGGTGAGCAGCTGGACTGCGGCGCGCCCGGCGTCGTCCGCCAGCCACCAGGTCTGGAAGCCCACCGGCCGAGCCATGTCCATCGCGACGGCGCCGGAACGGATGCGCTCGGGCAGGTCGATGCCGCCGCCGAACAGCGCCATCGACGTGATCAGCCCCTGCCCGAGGAAGACGAACGTCACGACGCCGCTGGTGTCGTACCCGCCGAGGCCGGGCCGCTGGTGCCACACCTGGAGCAGGACGTAGGCGCGGATGATCCCGAACACGGTGTTGGTGAACGCGCCCGCGACCGTGGCGGCCCGGTAGCCGGCATATCGCCGAGCGCTGTACCGGGCGACCGCGAGATAGGTGCCGACACCCCCTCTCACCGCGACGCCACTGTCAGCGCCGCCGTCGCTGATGACGCCGCCGTCGCTGATGACGCCGCCGTCGGTGATGCCGTTTCTCGCGGTGCCGCTGCCGACAGTGCCGCTGCGGGTGGTATAGCTCTCAGCGATGTCGCGGTCACGGGTTCCTCGCGCCCGAGGAGTCCACGATGCCCGGGGAACTCGCGGCGCCCGAGGAGTTCACACTGCCCGAGGTGCTCACGCTGCCTGCGGTGCCCGAGGTGCCCGAGGTGTACAGCCGGGTGATGATCTCCTCGATCGCCGGTTCGCGGATGGACAGGTCGACCAGCGGGTACCGGTCGGCCACGGCGGCGACCAGTGGCGCCGCGCTCTCGCCCGCCGGGAACGCCAGCCACTGGCGGGGCCCGTCCACCTCGACCACCCGGGTACCGGCCACGTCGATCGGCGGCCAAGGCTCGGCCAGGTCGACGACCAGGACGCGCTCCCCGCCGATCTGGGCGCGCAGGTCCGCCAGCCGCCCGTCGAAACCCAGCCGGCCGTGGTCGATGACGAGCACCCGCGGGCACATCTGCTCGATGTCGGTCATGTCGTGGGTGGTGAGCATGATGGTGGTCCCGCGCTCCCGGTTGAGCGCGGTGAGGAAGCCGCGTACGGCGGCCTTGGAGACGACGTCGAGACCGATCGTCGGCTCGTCCAGATACACGATCTCCGGGTCGTGCAGCAGCGCGGCCGTGAGATCGCCGCGCATGCGCTGACCGAGCGAGAGCTGCCGGACGGGCGTGTCAAGAAAAGAGGCGAGCTGTAACAGTTCGACAAATTGGTCGAGGTTTTCCTGATACCGTCCCGCCGGGATTCGGTAAATACGCCGGAGCAGATCGAAGCTGTCCCGCAACGGCAGATCCCACCACAGCGTCGTACGCTGCCCGAAAACCACCCCCAGCCGACGCGCCAGTTCCGTGCGCTGTCGGGACGGGTCAAGACTGCAGACCCGGATGCGCCCGGCGCTGGGCACCAGAATCCCGATCAACATCTTGATCGTCGTGGACTTCCCCGCCCCGTTCGGCCCCAGATACCCGACCATCTCCCCGGCGTCGACCCGGAAGGTCAGGTCACTCACAGC
>NZ_CEVIVC010000187.1:5988-8200 GCF_982290645.1 Protofrankia sp. CiP1_Cm_nod4 | reverse complement strand
CCGAAGCCCGGCCGGCGGCCGTTCGATGGCCGGGCGCACACGGCCCGTGGTCGACGGCGGGTGCGGCTGGCGGGCGTCAGCGGTCGTTCGAGGGGTCGTCATTCGATCAGGTCGTCATTCGAACGGCAGGCCGTCCGGCGGCAGGGCGCCGGCGGGCCGGGGTGGGCACCGGGGCCGGCTGGGGCAGGTAGGGGGCCGGTCGCTCGGCCCGCACGCGCTCCCGGCCGTCCCAGCGCCAGGGGGTGACGAGGACGGCGTCGATATCCTCCCGGCGGGCGAGCTGCGCGATCGCCAGGCCCGGGACCTGCGGGTAGCAGCCCCACTCGCGTTCGCTGGTCATCACCACGTCCAGGTCGAACGCGGCGAGCAGGCCCAGGCACTTGGCCCGCGAGTCGTCGTCCACCCCGGCGAACGCCTCGTCCAGCGCGACCAGGCGGGGGGCGCTGGGGTTGCCCGACGAGGTGTAGAACGACGACGCGGCGGCGAACAGCGGCACGGAGGCGGCGAGCACCCGTTCGCCGCCGGAGGCCGGCCCGGCCGCCGGCCGCCACTGGCCGTCCTGGTGGCGCTGGATGGCGAACGCGTGCCACCGCCGGTAGTCCAGGGCCTGGGTCAGCTGCTCGGCCCAGCCGCCGGTGGTGTCGTCGGCGTGCTTCCGGTTGATCTCCTCCTGGAGGAAGGCGCCGACCGCGGCCCGGTCCGCCGCGCTCCAGGCGTCCGCGGTCTGCCGTAGCAGCCGGTCGCGTACCCGGCCGAACCCCTCCGGGGCGTCGTGGGCGGCCCGCCACAGCAGCCGCAGCCGCATCCCGGTGGACGTGGGGCGCTCGGCAAGATCGCTGTTGATCGCCCTGACCTGCTCCTCCGCGCCGGTGATCAGTTCCTGGAGGGTGCCGGCCACCTCGTTGACGAGATGGTTCTCCAGGATCTCGCGTTCCTTCGCGGACAGCAGCATCGCCCGCTGCCCGGTCTCCGTCTCCAGCGCGGCGACCAGGGCCGCGATGGCCTGCCGGCGGCCCTGGAACACCACGTCCACCACGATGATGCCGTCACGCACGGTCATCCCGACCGAGTGGCCGTGCCGGGACAGCGCGTCGGTGAGCACCTTGTGCTCGGCCGAGACACGCTGCTGGATCAGCTCCCAGCGCCGGTCGCCGTCGTCGGCCCCCTCGAGGGCGGCGTTGACGGCGCGGGCCAGCGCGATGGCCGGCGTCGGCGCCCACTGCTCGGCCGGGTCCGGCAGCTCCAGGCCGGGCACGGCGATCTCCAGCAGCCCGGTGGTGACGAAGGCCCGCAGGGCGTCGATCGCCCGGTCGCGTTCGGCGGCGGCAGCGGTGATCGACTCGCGTAGCTTCTCGCGCCGCCCCTCGGCCCTGCCGCGCTCGTCGCGGGCATCCTGCTCGACGCGGCGGGCCGTCCGCTCGTCGGCGTCGCAGCGGGCCAGCTCGGTGGCGACCGCGTCGAGCTTGCGGTACAGCTCGTCGACCCCGGCGCCGGCGGTCTCGACCAGGACGCGGTGGCGTCCGGCCGCGGCCTCGGCCTGGGCGTCGGCCAGCTCGGACGCCTGGCTGGCCTGCTCGCGCTGCTCCACCGCGAGGCCGAGCTCGCGTTCGGCCTCGGCGGCGGCCTGCCGGGCCCGGTCGAGCGCCTGCGCCGCCGGCCACAGCCCGGCCAGCGCCACCCGGTAGTCGCCCACGGCGGCGCGGACGGCCGCCAGCCCGTCGGCATCCGTGGGCAGGCCGACGTCGGCGGCGAACTCGCCGGCCGCCGTCCGCGCCGTGCGCGCCGCGGCATCCCGGTCGGCGACGATCCGGACCGCCTCGTCGTGGCGGGCGTCAACACGCCGCCTGGCCTCGTGCTCGGCGGCACGTTTGACGTGGGCCTCGCGCAGGTCGCTGTCGGCCGGCAGCGCCTGGTGCTCGACGGCCAGCGCGCGCTGACGGCCGACCAGCTCGGCGACGGCCGCGGCGAGTTCGGCCAGCCGCCGCTCGACCGCGGCCAGCTCGGCCCGGACCGTCGCCAGCCGCGTCCGCCGGGCCGTCTCGCGGGCACCCTCGCCGATGTAGCCGGCGGTGTCCTTGTGCCAGGAGCCGGCCAGTATCCCGTTGCCGAAGCGACCGTCGACGTCGACCCATGCCGCGGCCCACGGCTCGGCGCGATCCCCGCCCGGCCCATTACCGACAGCGCCTGGATCGTTGCCGACAGGGCCCGGATC
>NZ_CEVIVC010000187.1:0-5679 GCF_982290645.1 Protofrankia sp. CiP1_Cm_nod4 | reverse complement strand
CGCCGCCGGAATGGGCGCCGTCAGAGCGGGCGGCGCCCGGGTGGGCGGCACCCGGGTGGGCGGCGCCCAGGGAGTCCGGGGTGCCCAGGCCGATCGCGGCCAGCACGGCGGTGACCACCGGGCCGGTGAGCGCGGACGCGGACGGGTCGGCCTGGTCGATCGCCGGGGCCAGCACCGCGTCGAGCCCGCCGCCCGGCACGGGCCGGCCGGGACGGATCAGGACGTCGTCGCTGACGGGATCGCGCAGGGCGCCGTCCGGGGTGATCCACGCGTCGAGGATCCCGGCTGCCTCCAGCGCTGCCTCGATACCCGCCCGGTGTTCCTCGGGCACACCGTCGACGAAGTCGACGACCTTCCACAGCGCGGCGCCGGCCCGGCCGTCGCGGGCCGCGGCGGCCCGGGTGTACGGCGTCGGCGGCGCGTCGTGGCCGCCGGCCTCCAGACGGGCGATCTCCTCGGCGAGCCGGTCGCGTTCGCCGCCTGCCGCCGCCCGCTCGGCGTCGACCTGGGCCTGCCGGCGGCCGAGCGCGGCGGTGGCCTGCCGGGCCGCGGTGTCCACGGCCGTTGTCACCGGGTTCGGGCCGTCGAGGGTCTCCGCCCATGCTTCCGCGGCGGCCAGCACCTCGTCGGCGTCGGCGACCCGCAGCAGGGCCGTGCCGGCCAGGTAACGCGCGTACGCCTCGAGGAGCTCGGCGCCGCGCCGGGCGGTCAGCTCGTCGGCCTCGGCGATCCGGTTGATCGCGGCCTGCCGCTCGGCGCTGATCCGGTCCAGCTCCTCGCGGGCTGTCCGCGCGGCGGTCTCGGCCGTCCACGCCTGCGTCAGCAGCCCGTCCAGGCGGGTGACGGCGTTGCGCTGCCGGTCGACGAGCGCGGTGCCCGCCCTGGCGGCGGCCGGGTAGGGCGGCTGGTCACCGTCCAGCTCGGCCAGCACCGTGGCATGCCGGTCGGTGATGCGGGCCGCCTCGGCCGCCCGCGCCGCCGTGGACAGCGCGGCGCCGAAGGTCTCCTCGTCCGCGGCGGCGGTCCGCCGGGCGGCGGTGGAACGGGCCTGCCGGCGCCTGACCGCCTCGTCGGCGGACGCGCTGTCGCTCCGGCGGCCGGCGGCGAACCGGGCCAGCCGCTCGGCCTCGGCGCCGGCGGTGCGCAGCGCCTCGGCGTCGCGCATCTCCGGGCTGTCCTGCAACGCCGTCCGCCGCACCTCCAGCGCGGCCCTGGCCGCGGCCAGCTCCTCGAGGCGGTGCTGCGCGGCGGCCAGCGCCTCGCTCGCCGTCTGGTGCGCGCTGTCGGCCTCACCGAGCTCCCGGCCGAACTGTTCGTAGCGGCTGTGCGCCTGTCGCGGCGGTGCCACGGCGCGTTTCGCGGCGACGGCCGCGTAGCGGCGGTAATGGGTCAGGAACGCGTCCGCGGCGGTTCTCGCCTCGTCCAGGCCGCGCAGCGCCTCGCGTTCCTCGTCCAGGCCGCGGAACGCCTCGGCCACGGTCGCCACCAGCGCCGGATCCAGCGGCGGCAACGCCTCGGTCAGCGCCCGGGAGAGCAGCTTCTCGTCGGGCTTCTTCGACAGCTGCGGCTGGCGGAGCTGGATGAGCAGGTTGACCAGCGCCTCGTAACGCTGCGTGCCGAGACCGAACAGTGTCTCGTCCACGGCCCGGCGGTAGTCCGACGCCGTGTCGTACACCGCGCCGTACCCGTCGACGGCCTCCCTGAGCTTGTCCCGGGTCAGCGCCACCCTGGTCGGGCCGACCAGGGACAGCTGCGGGCCGATCCGCTGCCGGGTGACGAAGAACCAGTGCCGGGCGATGCCGCGCCCGGCCACCGCCTTGAGGCCGACACCGATCGTGCGGTACTCGGCGGCGCCGTCCGCGCACAGCCGGCCGAACTCCAGCCAGGTGTACCCCAGCCGTTCGGGATGCGGATGCCGGCCGCCGAGCAGCAGGTTCCACTCCATCCGCTTGTTGCGGTCGCCGTCCGGCTCGACCCGGTGCGCGGCCAGCTCGCCGTCGAGCAGGAACGGCAGGGTCAGCGCGAGCACCTTCGACTTGCCGGTGCCGTTGTTGCCGCGCAGCAGCAGCCGGCCGTCATGGAAGTGGAACTCCTCGACGTCGTAGTAGAAAAGGTCCACCAGGCCGGTGCGCAGCGGCTGCCAGCGCTGCCGGCGCGGCGTGGGTGCCTCGGCGCTCACCCGCGAGCCGCCTTCCTGTCAGTGGTGGTGTCCCTGGTCTGCTCGGCTCTGCCCCGGGCCCGGCCGGCCCCGCTCCCCTGCCGGCCGGTCCCGCTCCCCTGGCCTGCTCTGCTCCCCTGGCCGGTCCTGTTCCCCTGGCCGGCTCTGCCCCGGCCGGTGCGGGCCGCCGGGCCGGTGCGGATCGTCGGCGCCTCGACCGCGTACCGCGCGATCGCGGGCCGGGCGAGCACCATCGGCTGGTCACCGGGGACGTCGACGACCAGCCGCAGCGCGCGCAGCTTGTCCAGGGCCGCGGCGAGCAGTTCGGCGTCGGCGCCCGGCTCGGTGACACCGCGCCGCCAGTAGGCGGCATGTTCGACCGCCATCTTCCGGACGTGGGCGCGCAGCCGGGCGGTCGGCACCGGTTCGCCACGGCCGGCCGCGGCGGCCAGATACTCGGCGACGAGCAGGGTGACATGGCCGTCGGTGCGCTGTTCGGGCATCCGCACGTCAGTCACCTCGTCGTCGGGGTCGACCATGGCGATGCCCTCGGCGCGCATCTCGGCGACCAGGCCGGTGGCCTCCTCGATCCGCCGGGTGATCGCGTGCCGCTGGCTGGTCAGGTAGGCGCGCTCGTCCTCGGCGAGCTCGTCGTAGTAGACGACCGGGTCGTCCAGCAGACGGCGGGTCAGCCGGTGGCGCAGCGCCCGGTTACGCAGCTCGTCGGTGTCGGCGACCGGCTCGTGGGTCAGCTCGGCCAGCCGCTGGCCGAAGTCCGCGGCCTCGATGGTGGACGGGCCGCGGACGCCGGTCAGCATCGACGCCAGGATCCGGCGGCGCACGTCGTACAGCACGTCACCGGTGTCGGTGAGGTAGGCGTCCTCGTCGCCGGCGACCCGTTCGAGCACGCCGAGGGTGAGCAGCAGCCGGACCACCCCGACCAGGTCGGAACGCTCGTCCCGGCGGCTGAGGGTGAACGTGACACCGGCGGCGGCCAGCTCCGGGTCACTGGCCGCGACGATGATCCCCTCGGCCAGCCGGCCGAGGGTGACCTGCGCGTCGGCCGTCTCCAGCACCACCAGCGCGAGGCAGAGCAGCACGTAACGGCGGCGCCCGAACGGTGCCCGGCCCCGGCCCTCCCGCGCCGGATGCGTGCCGTCCGGATCAGCCGGCACCGTCTTGAACAGCCGCGCCGACTCGACGTCGACGACCAGCCGCCAGCCGGTCTCCACGGCGAGCCATTCGCGCAGCTGCGCGGCGTTGCGGCGGACCAGCCGCAGCGCGTCGTCGTCCGCGCCGGCGCTCAGCAGGGGCTTGGCCAGCAGGATGCGCAGGGCCTTGCGCCGCTGCGCCCGCTTCTCCTCGGTGGACGCGTCCCCGGTCATAGCGCTTCCGGTCATACCGCTTCCCGTCATACCGCTTCCCGTGCCCCGCCGGGCCGCGCCGCGGTCAGATCGACGATCTCGACAAGGTGCTCCGGGCCGTGCAGCACCCCGTCACAGGTCTCGATCGCCACGGTGCCCCCGTCGGGGACGAGCGACAGCCGGATCTCCATGCTGCCGTCGCTGGTGGTGGTCTTCACCTCGGTCTCGCCCGGCAGCCGGGCCGCGAGCGCGTCCCCGAGGACGCCGAGGAACAGCCGGAACGCCTGCCGGTCGAGCACATCGAGGCCGGAGAGCAGGACCGGCCCGGCGGTGGCCAGCCGTTGCCGGGCCGCCGCGGCCTCCTCGGCCTCCCGGGCGGCCTGCTCCTGGAGGAACCGGCGCTGCCCGGCGCGGTCCGCGACCCGGTTGGGCTGCCCGCGCCGCTCGTAGGAGCCGGTCCGGCGCAGCTGCGGGCTGATCCGTACCGGTGGTGCCTGCCGCCACGGCGTGGCCGGCGTCGGCTCGTCCTCCTCCCAGGCCGTCAGGGTCTCCTGGGTGACCGTCAGGTGCCGGGCCGAGGTGAGGCCGAACGCCGCCCGCCACAGCCGGTGGGCCGCCGCGTCGTCCGGTGCCTCGGCGAACCAGCGGCTGAGTGCGCGGAAGTCCGCCGACCGGTCCGAACGCCCCGAGCGGCGCTCGTTGAGCGCCGCCACGGTGTCGATGAGCTGGGTGATCGCCGTGACGGCCGCGCCGCGCAGCAGCCGGGCCTGGGACGGATGGCGCGAGTCGGCGGAGAGGAACCAGTCCCGCAGGCCACGCCACCGGTTGCGCCAGTCGGCCAGGGATGCCGCGGCCGCGGCATCGTAGGCGGCGGACGCGTCCGCGTCGATGACGGGACGTCCCCCGGCACCCCTGACAGCGCTCTCGGCGCTCTCAGAATTATTACTGTCAGTCACAGTACTGCCAGTCACGTTGCCGGTGGCACCGCTGCCGGTGCCGTCGGTGCCGTCGGGGATGTCCGGGACGACGTCGGCGGCCTCCCGGCGGGCGGCGAGCACCAACAGGCGGTCCACGCCGGCTGCCTCGATCCGGCCGAGCAGGGTGGCGATCTCCGCTCCCCGGTTGGCCAGGTCGGCGATGAACCGGTTGATGTAGTCGATGAGCCGCTGCTTGTAGGCGACGAAGGCGTCCACGTTCCCGTCGGCGAAATCAATGACCCGACGCAACGAGGCCATGAATGCCTGTGCGTTGTCGGCGAGCCCGGTGAAACGTTCGGCCAGCGCCAGCAACAGCAGGTGCACCTTTGCCGGATCGAGACGTCCCGGGCCCGCCGCGGCCATCTCCGCCAGTGCGTGCAGCTGGGTGGCGATGTCCTCCAGCGCCACCGACTGCAGCGCGCCCTTGCGGCCGACCGCCTCCTCGTAGACGGTGATCGCGTCCTCGGCGGCCTGCCCGGCCACGGTCAGCTGGTAGAGGTAGCGGGCCCGGTGGAAGTCCTCCACCGTGACCACCCGGGAGGTGTCGGGATCGGCCCGCAGGTTCCCCCACTCGACCAGCTTCTCCAACGCCGCGACCACCGGCTCGGTATCCCCCGGCCGCCCCAGGTCCACGCTGACGTCCTCGGGCCGCATGTGCACGATGAACCGGTCCCGCGCCCGCGCGAACGTCGTCAGCACGTCCCGGTAAAAGGGGGCATTCGGTGCGCTCAGGTGCGCGAACGGCTGTCTGGACGCGCCGTTTGCCGCCCTCTCACCGGTCCCCGCGTCAGCCATCACACCGACCAGTATTACGAACCATCCGCCGCCCACGAAACGCGGGTACCCGGTCACAAACAGTGTTGCACTGGATGCCACCCCGGCATGATCCTCGCGACGGTCTTCTGGCCATCTCCCTCCGCCGCGGGCCGCGGCTGTCAGGCGCGTAGCAGGGTGATGGTGCGGCCGGCGGGGCTGGGGATGGTGATGATGGTGGTTCTGTCGGTGATGGGTGGGGCGTCGGGACGGGTGTCGAAGAGGACAAGGACGCCGTGGTCGAGATGGATGCGGTCGAGGTAGCCGTCGAGCTGGATCAGGCCGCGGCGCAGCGGGTCGGCCTCGCCCGCGCGGCGGACCTTGAGTTCGAGGGCTTCGCGTTGCCAGTGGCGTCTGCCGTCCGGGG
>NZ_CEVIVC010000186.1:0-8103 GCF_982290645.1 Protofrankia sp. CiP1_Cm_nod4 | reverse complement strand
CCCCACCCCCCTGGTCTCGCGCACCGGCACGCCGACGGCGGACGCGACGGCCGGGCAGCTCACCCTTGCCGAGGCCTCGAACATGCTCAACGAGCGCGGTTTCACCGTGACCGACCGCTCCGGCTTCGTGCGGGGACGGGCCCTCAACGTCCTGATCGGCAGGAAGGCGGACTCCCCGGCCGTCCCCCAGCAGTTCGGGTTCTTCTTCGTCGGCACCGAGATGATCGGCAAGGACTTCACCGACCCGAGCGCCGGCATCCGCGTCGCCACGGCCCGGGACACCGTCGTCGTGCTGCGCTACGCCCTGTACAAACCCGCGGACCAGACATGCTGCCCGACCGCCGGAACGGCCGACGTGACGTTCCGCTGGGACGGAACGAAGCTGAACGTGGACCCCGCGACGATCCCCCCGAGCGACCCCGCCGCCAACGGCAGCCGCCGCTGACCCGGATCATGTTCCGGCCTGGCGGCCCTACCGTGACCGGGCGTCCGCAGCCGGCCGGGCCGTCGGTGGCGGATACGGGCTCCGGAGATGGCTGAGAGCCCCGGCCGGCACGCGGTGTGCCGGGCGCGAGGCCCTCGGGTCCCTGCGTCGCTCCTACCGGGTCCGCGTATGCCCAGAAGGTCCCAACAGCGCGGGAAACCTGGAATCCCGTTTCCCAAACGGCGAGATATCCCATCGGCCGGTGGTGTCAGGAACGAGGTATCCCGCACAGAGCGTGGTCGGCTGCCGTTGCGAGCGCGGCCTCGGCGGCCGCGGGGGCGGGGTGGATGGTGCTGGCCAGGACGACCGTACGGGTGGTGTCCTCGTTCCAGAACGCCATGGTCTGGTATCCGAAAATGGCGCCGCTGTGGCCCCAGTTCGCTCCGCAGCGGTCCTGGACCCGTTCGATCCCGAGGCCGTAACGGAAGTCCGGGTCGGCGGGATTCTCTACCGTGGTGGTCTTCATCTCCTGGAGCATCCGGGCACGGAGCAACTCGCCGCCCATCAGGGACCGGTAGAAGTGGGACACGTCCTTGGCGCTGGAGACGATGGCACCGGCCGCCCAGGCGTGCGAGGGATTGAGCCCGGTCACGTCGAACGGCCTGCCGTCGGCCGTGGGAACGAGGTCGGCCGGGACGTATCCGTGGGCGTAGTAGCCGGGTAGCTCCCCGGTGGTGGCGGGGAATGATGTGTCGGCCAGGCCCAGTGGCTTGAAGATCCGTCGTTGGAGTTCCTCGCCCAGCGGGTGGTGAGTGATCGATTCGACGAGCAGGCCGGCGACGATGTAGTTGGTGTTGGAGTACTCCCAGGCGGTACCGGATGCGAACGCACCCGGATGGGTTTCGGCGATGGCTACGAGTTCCGTCGGGGCGAAGACCCGATTCCGGACGATGCCCGCCACCAGGCTGGGGTCGGCTGTGTAGTCGAACAGGCCGCTGGTGTGGTTGAGCAGCTGCCGAACAGTGATCTTGTTTCCGTTCCGCAGCAGGCCTGGTAACCAGCGTTCCACGGGACGGTCAAGGGTGAGGCGTCCCTCCCCGACAAGCTGGAGTACCACTGTGGCTACGAACGTCTTCGTGATGCTGCCCACCCGCACCCGGGCCTGCGGCCGCAACGGCGCACCGGTGGCCAGATCGGCGACCCCCGCGGCGGCCTGGCGGATCCCACGGTGGTCCTGCACTCGGACCACCGCGCCAGGGACGCCGGCGGCGATGCCGTCGCTCAGCAGCGTGCGCAGCTCGGGGTCGATCCTCGACGTGTCCGGCTCGGGGGCGGGATGCGCTGCCGTGCCGGCCAGGGCTGGTGCCGCCCCCGCCAGCAGGGGCGAGAGCAGAACGACGGTCGCGAGGAACGCAACGACCGGGAGGACCGTGCCAGAAGACTTCAGCCGATGTGCCCGGTGCGGGCCGCGCACGTCCGGTGAGCGGCGCCACGTGTCGGTTACAAATTCGCGGAATGCATGCCATGTCATTGCGATCTCCAACGGTTTCGCCGGTATGACAGGCCGGATCCGCCTGGCTCCAGCGCCGGGCCGCGATGTCATGCCCGGCCGCCACTTCTTTCCTCTTCGACGGCCAGTGGGGCCTGGCGGCGCTGCCGCTGCCAGGCGGATATCAGCCGCCACATCCGTCCGGTGACGAAAGCCCCGGCGAACATGAGCACGTAGACCAGCGGGGTCCAGGCTCCCCCGACGGATGTATGCGTTCCGTCGAGATAGGTGAATGTCTCGTCGCTGATCAGATAGGGGACCCCGGTCCAGCGGAAGGTGCCGGTGGCATGCGGGGCGATCGTGGTGATCCCGGCGTCGAAGGCGGTCCTTCCGGCGTGCTCGAGCAGCGTCATGAGGACGTCGACGCCGAGAACGGTGACGGCCGCGGCGGTCCAGGACGGCCGCCGGGACAGCTCGCCGTACTCGGCGGCGAGGTAGCCGGCCGCGAGGATGCGCAGATCACCGAGCTGGCGCACGGCCTGCCGGGCGCCGACGTCCTCGGCCGCGGCCCGCAGGTTGTCGCGCAGTTCCCGACGCCGGATGATCCGGGATCTACGCGGCAGGTCCTGCAGTCGGGCGTTCATCGTCCACACGGCGCGTTCGATACGCAGCCGGTCGAGAGTGCTCCGCGAGGTGGCCATGTCAGGTGTCCTCCGTTGAGGTGGGCGGGTCGGGAAGGCGCCGGACAAGCACGGGGTGGACCACCTCGGCCAGTGACAGCCAGCTTGCGGTGCCTTCCGCCAGAGCCTGGGTCCCGGCCGCGGTCGACCGGTAGTACTTGCGGGCCGGGCCGGACCGGGAGGCGACCAGGCGCGCCTCCACCCGGCCCTCGCGTTCCAGGCGTGCCAGCGCCGGGTACACGCTGCCCTCGCTGATGTCCGTCAACCCGAGCTCCCGCAGTCGCTGGACGACTTCGTAGCCGTAGGACTCACGCTCGGCGAGCAGCCGTAGCAGCAGCAACGACAGGACGCCCTTGAGGAGCTGGGGATCATGCGTCGGCGTCATAGATGAAAGCTAAGCCGAGTACCTGGCATTGTCAAGTAGTAGGTATAGGCGAGATAGGGCATGGAAGACCGGACACCGGACCGCATGCCGCCGGCGGCGCGCCGGAGAACACCGGAGAACAGATGCCGCGGCTCCACCGGACACGAGCCAAGCCGGGGAGCGTCTCGCTCCAGCACGAGGACGACTGGTGCGTGACCGGGCCAATAGCCGTGACCGGGCCAATAGCATGGCGTCGATGCCGACGCTCCTGATCGTCCACCACACGCCCCCGTCGTCGGGCGCGGCTGCTACGGGGCGAGTTCGTCGATCGTCAGGCCGATGTCGCTCAGGATGCCCCGCAAGGTGCCCTTGGCCAGGTCGCGGTCGCTGTGTACCGGGACCGTCGTTCCACGCCCGTCCGGGTGACGCATGATGTGGTGGCTGCCGTTGACTCGCGCCACCTTGAAGCCGTGGCGCTCCAGCGCGTGGACGACACGGATGCCTCGGACGGAGGGAACCGGAGGCATCAGGCCGCCACGGTGACGGACAGCTCCCGAGGAACCCCGAACTCCTCGATCAGGCCGACGAGCGCCTCGCGGAGGTCGTCCAATGCCTCCTGCTCGGTCGCGCCCTCGCCATGGGCGCCCACACCTGGACGCAGCTGGGCATGCGCGCACCACACGCCGTCCTCGTCACGCTCGATGACGATCGGGACGGTGACCGTAGTCGTGCGTGACGCCGCCATACGCCCACGATATCGCGGGCGCTGTCCTGGCACGGAACGCTCGCCACGGTCCGTGAAGCCCGCCAGGAACCCGGCACCACCGCCGCGGCGTCCCGGATGGCCCGGTTGAGGGCTGGCTACTGTGATCAAATGGTTGCCGGTTCGCCCCGGGATGACGAAGCGCCGACGCCCGGCGCGGTCGCGGCGATGGCCGCCGGCAATCATGTGTGTCCGGTCTGGCGCAACGAGCTCGGTGGTCTCACCTTCGAGATGACGGGTCCTGATGATCGACGTTTCGTCAGGTGGGCGCCGGCCGGCACTCACCTGAACCTGACCGGCGGAAGCGGCTCGCCTGCGTTCAGCCGCGCCGTTCACGCAGGTTCCGTCGGTGCTCGACGAGAGGCGGGACGGGGCGGGCAGCTGACTGATCACAGCAGGTCTTCCGGGGCACAACGCGGTCGACCCGGTCTGGAAAGCTGATCCGTTGCGCGACATCGAGGCTCGCGGAACGCCCGACACCCGTCGTGCAGATGCACCCTTGTTGTTGCACGGCACGACGGGTGGTTACCGGGAAAGGCTCGGCGAGCCCAGTCGTCGGCATTGGCGGTATTCGATATCAGGTATTTACACCTGGTACTGTCGCAGGTCCACGCCGCTGAGCTGGTCGTAGGTCCGCAGGCGCATTCGGAAAAGGCCGTTGTCGCCCCAGCCGGTGCCCCAGCTGTTTGCGTAGACGATCACGCTGTCGAACACGTTCCGCGTGTCGAGATCAACCCCGATCGCCTCGACCTCGTGGCCGCCGGCGACCCCGCTGGACCGCCATTTGGGGTCAGCGTCGATGAAGCCGGCGGCGTCCGGGTGGAAGAACGCCGCGTACCACGGCATTCCTTGCAGCACCGGGCCGTGCTGGAGCAGCTGCAGCAGACCGTAGGCGGTGCGGGCGAACCGATATCCCTTGATCGTGCCACGTGACTTGAGTACCTTGCAGATGGCCAGGCCGGACGAACCGGTATCGTCCGGTGGGTAGGTGCCGGGATAGCCGTCCACGACGGTGGCATCCTTGTACAGCGTGACGGCAAAGTCCTCCAGCGCCTTGCCGTTGCCCGCCGCGGGCAGAGCCCTACTGCCGACCGCGCTGTAGAAGGGTTCGGTGCCCAGCGCCCCGGTGCCGGCGTTCCCGGTGCACGACCCGAGCTCGCCCTGGTCGAGGATGACAATCCGGCGGTCCCAGAGCTGGTCCACCAGCTTCCCGGACATCGCCGCGACATCGTTCTCGACCATGTACGCCAGACTTCGAGCATCCAGCCACAGGTTGCGGCCGAGCCGCATTCCCTCGTGGACCGTCTCCTCGTATTTGCGATAAAGCAAGCCGCTTTCGAGTAAGCCATGAAGCGAGGCCATCCAGCCACCTCCGGTTGTCACGTCGGACGCGTTGATCATCATTGACGACGCGCCACCGATGATTCTGACACAGCGGGACGCAGACGGCTGGCATTTCTACGACGTCTGCGGTGCGCCGAGTTCCGCAGCCGGCCGGTACTCGCCGCGCGTGCGCATGCACGGATTCCACCGCCGGCGAGACGGCCGCGACGGAGCAAAGAGAAGATCAGTCCGCCACGTCGAGCTGAACGTCGAAGGTGTCGGTCACCTGGAACGACCAGCTACGCTTCTTCACCAGCCGGAGCAGCACCGGGCCGGGCTGCAGCGGCTCGAAAGTGAAGATCCGCATGCCGCCGGCGCCACGCGGCTCGGTCGGGCCCTCGTAGCGGTCGCCGATCGCTCGCAGCAGGGCCGGGTCGGTCTGCGCCTGCCAGCGGTAGCCGGTGGTCGGCGTCTCCGGCAGCTCGCAGACCACCGGCTCGCCGACCCGAACCGTCCGGCGCCTTCCAGCGTCAGCCTTCGCCAGGTACATACGTCCAGTGTGCGTGCCTGCGTCCGCCCCCGGCTACCACGAATGCGTGTCCCTCTCATTACGGATCTGGTATTGACGCATGCTCTGTATACCTTTCTATGGGCACGGTGGCGATACAACTGGCGCGGTTCGAGCAGTGGCGACGATCACGAGCGGTTGCGCTGGAAGCCTCCGGGCGGCTCGTTGACGGTTCTCGGCGAGGTCGCCGCCGCCCGCGAGGAATGCCGGAAGCTCGGCGGCGCCATGGTGCGGGCGGTGTTGGTGTCGGACCGGCCGGCCTTCAGGCCGGCGCGATGCCTGGTGATGATGAAGAGTGCGTAGTCGATACCCACGCCGAGGCCGATGAGGGCGCCGAGCGTCAGGGCGAGACCGGCGATTCGGAGCATGGCACTGAGACGAGGACCCGCCGCGGGCGTGAGTGACTCGGCGGTGACTTCACGGGGAAGCCGGATGAAACACGTAGAGCCATGCGGCCGCCCCGAGGAAGTATGGCTCTCCTGACGTCACAGCGGGTCGCTGATCGTCGATCACGGTAGGCTGGCACGCAGAGGACGCGCCACCGCGGGACCGTGGAGGGGAAGGACCGGATGAGCCGTCGGTTCAACACGGCTGGTCCGTGCAGCCCCGTCGACCATTACATGATCCCGGCGCTGGAACGGCTGCCGGCGGCGCCGGCCCTCGTCGGCCAGAATGCCTACTTCGTCGTTCATGCCCCCCGCCAGACCGGCAAGACGACCGCGCTGCGCGCGCTTGCGCAGGACCTGACCGCCCGGGGCCGCTACGCGGCGCTGCACTTCTCCTGCGAGGTCGCCGAAGCCGCCGGTGACGACTACGGCGCGGCCAACCGCGACATCCTCACCCAGATCAGGATCAACGCCGAGAGCCAGCTGGCAACGGATCTTCGCCCGCCGGCCTGGTCCGCGGAGTCGGAAGGCAGCCTGCTGCAGGTGGCCCTGCGGGCGTGGGCGCTGGCGTGCCCACGCCCACTCGTGCTGTTCTTCGACGAGATCGACGCGCTACGCGGACAGAGCCTGATCAGCGTGCTCCGCCAGCTCCGCGCCGGGTTCCCGACCCGATCCCAGGAGTTCCCCGTTTCGGTTGCCCTGTGCGGCCTGCGTGATGTCCGCGAATACAAGGCGCTCGCCGGCGGAGATCCGGACCGTCTCGGGACCGCGAGTCCCTTCAACGTCAAACTGGAGTCCCTTCGGCTCGGAGACTTCACGCCGGACGAGGTCGCCGAGCTCTACGGTCAGCACACCGCCGAGACCGGGCAGCGGTTCGCCCCGGGTGCCGTCGAACACGCCTACGAGCTCACCGCCGGCCAGCCGTGGCTGGTCAACGCACTCGCCCGCGAGGTCGTCGAGAAAATGGCCGTGCCCGCACCCGAACCAGTCACCATCGCGCACCTCGAGGACGCGAAGGAACGGCTTGTCCTGGACCGCGCCACGCATCTGGACTCGCTCGCGGCCAAGCTCGCGCAGCCGCGGGTCCAGCGGATCATCGGCCCCCTCCTGGCGGGTGATCCGTTCGCTCTCGAGCCCTACGACGATGATCTCGTCTATGTTCGTGACCTCGGCCTGATCGCGCCAAAGGCTCCGGTCCGGGTCGCGAACCCGATCTATCGGGAGGTCATCGCCCGGGTCCTGTCGTCGAGCATCCAGGAGAGCGTCACCGCCGATCCCCGGTCGTTCGTCCGCCCGGAGGGCGGTTTCGACTTCCCCAGGGTGCTCGACGAATTCGCCGACTGGTGGATCGAGAACGGTGACTTTCTGGTCAGGACGGGCTTCTACCACGAGGCGGCTCCCCAGCTGATCCTCATGGGATACCTCCAGCGTGTCGTGAACGGCGGTGGGTTTGTCGAGCGTGAGTACGCGGTCGGCACGGGTCGTGTCGACCTGCACATCCGCTGGCCCTACGTCACCGCCGACGGCTCCCGCCGTGTCCAGCGTGAGGCGTTGGAGATCAAGACCTGGCGTTCGAAGAAGACGGACCCGCTCCGCCAGGGCCTCAGGCAGCTCGACCGCTATCTCGACCGCTTCCAGCTCGGCACCGGCACCCTGGCCATCTTCGACCAGCGCCCCGCGGCCCCCCCCATCGACGAACGTACCGCCATCACCACGGTCACCAGCCCCGCTGGCCGCCCGATCACCCTGCTACGCGGGTAAGGGACAAAGCCGGACAGCGTCTTCGGGGCACGACCAACGTCTCGCCGGGCAGCCCGTCGTACCGCGCTACGACCTGTACGACCCCGCGGACAGGATCCGCTGCCCCTCCGCCGGAACGGCCGACGTGACCTTCCGCTGGGACGGAACGAAGCTGAACGTGGACCCTCCGACGATCCCCCAAGCGACCCCGCCGCCAACAGCAGCCGCCGCTGACCCGGAGCAGGGGACGGAACGAGTATGTAAGTGGCTGCTCCAGCGACCACTTACATACTCGTTCCCGTGACTCGGCCGCCTCGGCTTGGCCGCCGGTTCGGGTGGGCGGGGGTGTCAGGGCCGGCGGTGGAC
>NZ_CEVIVC010000185.1:6008-8637 GCF_982290645.1 Protofrankia sp. CiP1_Cm_nod4 | reverse complement strand
TTCCACCGGCTGCTCGCCGAGTGGGAGAGCAAGGCGCAGGAACTCGACGTGTTCGAGCGGGTCCGCCTCGCCCTGGACGCGGTCCACGGCGTGGACATCAACCCGTACGCGGCGGCGATCGCCCGGTTCCGGCTGGTCATCGCGGCGCTGCGCGCCACCGGGCTGACCACGCTGGACGCGGCCGCCGGCTACACCTTCCCGCTGCACGTGGCCATCGGCGACTCTCTGATCAAGCACCGCCAGCTCGGCCTGTTCGACGAGGAGCGCGACGCACTCGCCGAGTTCGCCTACGCCACCGAGGACCTCACCGACCACCCCGGCATCCTGGAGGAAGGCCGCTACCACGCCGTCGTCGGCAACCCGCCGTACATCACCGTCAAGGACAAGAAGCTCAACGTGCTGTACCGCGACCTGTACAGCGCCTGCTCGGGCAAGTACGCCCTGTCCGTCCCGTTCGCGCAGCGCTTCTTCGAGCTGGCGAAGCACGCGGATCTAGAGGGACGCGGTGCCGGCCGCATAGGCCAGATCACCGCGAATTCGTTCATGAAACGCGAGTTCGGCAAGAAGCTGATCGAAGAATTCTTCGCTCGTACAGTCGAGCTCACGCACGTTATCGATGCATCCGGGGCATATATTCCCGGTCATGGGACACCAACCGTCATCTTGGCGGGACGACGCAATCGCTGGACACGACCTGAAACCGTGAGAGCCGTTTTGGGAATCAGAGGGGAGCCATCCGCCCCAAACAATCCAAGCGAATCTTTCGTCTGGCGGGCAATCCTCGATCAGGTGGACAAGCCCGGCACTGACAGTGACTGGGTTAGTTCCGTGGACCTACCGCGCAACCGTTTGGCTTCCTACCCCTGGAGTCTCGGTGGCGGAGGAACGATCGACTTGAAGCGTACCATTGAGGAATATGCAGAGAGTAAACTTTCCACAGTAGTTGCCTACTCCGGATATGTAGCTATCACTGCAGAGGACGACGCATTCTTCGTTCAAGACAGGACAACTTCTGTCAGGCGCAAGCTTGAACAGACTATACAGATGGTCGAAGGTGACTGTATCCGTGACTACCAGATGTCCGATGGAGTCGTCAGCATCTGGCCATACAATGAGAGCTTGAGGCCAACGCCAATCGAACAGATCATCGGAATCGGCCGTCACCTGTGGCCAAACCGGCGAATACTCCAGCTTCGCAAAAGATTCGGCAAGCCGATTGAGACTATTGACTCACTCGTCTGGTACGAATATGGTGAGCTATACAGAGAAAAACTCGAGGATCCACGCTCGTTGACGTTCTCGTTTGTGTCAACGCATAATAACTTCACACTGAGCCGAGACAAGAAAGCGTTCAAGCAGACCGCGCCCGTCATCAAGCTTCCAGCCGACACAGCAGACGAAAATTATTTGCAGCTGCTGGGGGTGTTGAACAGTTCGACGGCGTGCTTCTGGCTCAAGCAGGTCAGCCACGACAAGGGCAGCCAGGGTGTAAACGAGGGGTTCAAGTCCCAGACCTGGGAACGGTTCTACGAGTTCACCGGTACCAAGTTGCAGGAGTTTCCGTTGCCGGCGGAGTATCCGTTGGGGCTGGCGCGGGAGTTGGATGGGCTGGCGCTGCGGCTGACGGCGGTGAGCCCGGCGGCGGCGCGGGACGAGTGGGTGTCGACGCGGGCGCGGATGATCGCGTTGCAGGAGGAGCTGGACTGGCAGGTCTACCGGCAGTATGGGCTGCTCGCCGACGAGCTGACGCTGCCGGTCGCCGACGTCCCGGAGATCAGGCTGGGTGAGCGGGCGTTCGAGATCGTGCTGGCGCGGAAGATCGCGGCCGGTGAGGAGACGTCCGAGTGGTTCGCCCGGCACGGCTCCACCCCGGTCACCGAGCCGCCCGCGGGCTGGCCGGCGGAGTACCGGGCGCTGGTGGAGAAGCGGATCGCCGTCATCGAGAACGACCGGAACATCGGGCTGATCGAGCGGCCCGAGTACAAGCGCCGCTGGGCCACCGAGGGCTGGGACAAGCTTCAGGACACCGCCCTGCGGGGCTGGCTGCTCGACCGGCTGGAGGCCCGCGAGCGCTGGTTCGCCGACGTCGACGGGATGGTCCAGCCCCGGCTGTGGACCACCGGCCGGCTCGCCGACGAGCTGGCCGCCGACGCGGGCTTCGTCGCCGTCGCCGAGCTCCACCGCCCCGGCGACCCACTGGCGAAGGTCGTCGCCGGCCTCGTCGAGGACGAGCACGTCCCCTTCCTCGCAGCCCTGCGCTACAAGGACTCCGGGCTGGTCAAACGCGCCGACTGGGAGTCGGTGTGGGACCAGCAGCGCGCCGAGGACGCCGCCCCCACCCCGGAGGCGGCCAGGAAGATCCGCGACGCGATCCCCGTCCCGCCGAAGTACGCCCAGGCCGACTTCCGCAAGGCGTCCTACTGGCGGGCCCGCGGCAAGCTCGACGTCCCCAAGGAGCGGTTCGTCTCCTACCCGCACGCCGGCCCGGCCACCGACCCGACGCTGCTGATCGGCTGGGCCGGCTGGGACCACCGCGAGCAGGCCCAGGCGCTGGCCACGCTGATCGTCGAGCGGCAGGACACCGACGGCTGGGGCGCCGAGAAGCTCACCCCGCTGCTCGCCGGCCTCC
>NZ_CEVIVC010000185.1:0-5492 GCF_982290645.1 Protofrankia sp. CiP1_Cm_nod4 | reverse complement strand
CTCACCGAGGGTGTCACCGACGCCGAGACCCTGCGCAGCTACGTGGTGACCGACCGGCTGGTCGGGAACTTCGACGAGGCGCTCGGCCTGATCGCGCAGGCGGTGAGCACCGGCACGTCCAGGGGCGTCTACCTGCACGGCTCGTTCGGCTCCGGCAAGTCGCACTTCATGGCGGTGCTGCACGCGCTGCTGCGCGGCGAACCGGCCGCCCGCACGCTCGACGACCGCCTGACCGACGTCGTCGGCAAGCACGACGCGGAGCTGGCCGGCAAGAGGTTCCTGCTCGTCCCGTTCCACCTGCTGGGGGCGAAGTCGATCGAGCAGCGCGTCCTCGGCGGCTACGCCGACCAGCTGCGCGGGCTGCACCCCGACGCCCCGATCCCCGCGGTGCACCGGGCCGAGGCGCTGCTGGCCGAGGCCCGCGGCGTGCGGGCCAAGGTCGGCGACGCCACCTTCCTCGCCGAGCTGAACCGGGCCGGTGCGGGCGGCGGCGAGGAGGACGACTGGGGCGACGACGCCTCCTGGACGCCCACCGAGCTGGACGCGGCACTCGCCCCGGGCGCCGCCCCGGACGGGCGGACCCGCCGGCTGGTCTCCGACCTGCTGACGACCTGGTTCGCGAACACCTTCCGTGACCTGCGCGAGGACGCCGAGGGCTTCGTCTCGCTGGACGCCGGCCTCACCGAGATCGCCCGGCACGCGCGGGACCTCGGCTACGACGCCGTCGTCCTCTTCCTCGACGAGCTGATCCTGTGGCTGGCGAACAACATGGGCGACCAGGCGTTCGTCTCCCGCGAGGTCCAGAAGGTCACGAACTTCGTCGAGGGCGGGCTGGGCGCCCGGCCGATCCCGGTCGTCAGCTTCATCGCCCGCCAGCGGGACCTGCGGGAGCTCGTCGGCGAACAGGTCGCCGGCGACGTGCGGCTGTCCTTCCTCGACGTCCTCACCCTCGCCGACGGCCGGTTCGACAAGATCGTGCTGGAGGACCGCAACCTCCCGCTCATCGCCAACCGGCGGCTGCTGCGGCCGCTGAACGCCGACGCCGAGGCGGCGATCGCGCGGGCGTTCGTCACGACGGCGAAGGTCCGCGCCGAGGTGTGGGACACGATGCTCGGCGGCAGCTCCCAGCTCGGCGCCGACCGGGACGCGTTCCGGCTGTCCTACCCGTTCAGCCCGGCGTTCATGGACACCCTCGTCCACGTCTCCTCGGCCCTCCAGCGCAACCGGACAGCGCTGAAACTCATGCGCCAGTTACTCGTCGACCACCGGAACGACCTGCGTCTCGGCCAGGTCGTGCCGCTCGGCGACCTGTGGGACGTCATCACCCGCGGCGCCGACACCCCGTTCACCGACGTCCTGAAGGCCGAGTTCGACGCGGCGCAGAAGCTCTACGCCCGCAAGCTGCGCCCCTACCTGCTCGACGCGGAGGGCCTCGACGAGGACACCCTCGCCCGGGCCCGCCGCGCCCAGGCTGCTGGCTCCGGTGCCAGCCTGGCACCGGCACCGGCGTCGATGTCGGCATCGACCCGGCGCTCGCGACCAGGGTCCGGCGGTTCACCGCGGACGACCGGCTGGTCAAGACACTGCTGCTGTCCGCGCTCGCGCCGAGCGTCCCGGCGCTGCGCAACCTGACCACGCGGCGGCTCTCCGCGCTCAACCACGGCAGCATCACCAGCCCGATCCCGGGCGGCGAGGCCGGGCTCGTCAGCAAGAAGGCCGAACGCTGGGCCGGCCAGTTCGGCGAGATCAAGTATGTCCCGGTGGAGGGCGGCGACCCGGGCGTCGGCCTGGAACTCGTCGACGTCGAGGTCGACAGCATCCTGAACTCGGCCGTCGCCTACGACAGCGCCGGCAACCGGCGCGCGCTGGTGAAACGGCTCCTCGTCGAGGAGCTCGGCGTCACCGCCACCGGCGACGTCTACGGCGACCGGCTCGACCTCGTCTGGCGGGGTGGCAGACGCTCCGCCGAGGTCGTCTTCGGCTCGATCCGCGGCGGCGAGCTGCGTGACGACCAGCTGGCGCCCGTCGACCCGCGGTCGTGGCGGCTCGTCGTCGACTACCCGTTCGACGACACCGGCGACGGGCCGGTCTACGCCCGGGCGCGTGTCGAGCGGCTGCGCGGCGCCGGCGTCCAGCACCGGACGGTCTGCTGGATCCCCGCCGACCTGACCGCCGCGCGCCTGGCCGACTTAGGGATGCTCGTCCGGCTCGACCACCTGCTCGCCGGCGGCGGGCACCGGTTCGACAGCCACGCCCAGCACCTGAGCGCCGACGACCGGCAGCGCGCCCACGGCGTGCTGAAAAGCCGCTACGACGCGCTGCTGACCAAGACCCGGACCGTGCTGCGCTCGGCCTACGGCCTGACGTCCAAGGACGAGCAGGACGTCACCGCCGACTTCAGCGACCACCTGCGCGCGCTGTGGCCCGGACTGAACCCGACGCTGCCGCTCGGCGCGTCGTTGCGGGAGGCGGGCCGGCGGCTGGTCGGCGACCTGCTCGCCGACCAGTTCCCCGGCCATCCCGACCTCGACCCCGACCAGACCGGGACGCCTGTCAGGCCCGCGGAGCTCAAGCTCGTCCTCGGCTATGTGACCAGAGCGGCCGAGGCGGACGGCGGCTCGGTGGAGGTCGCCCGGGGCGACCGGATCCCGGTACGGCGGATCGCGCCGGCGCTCGGGCTCGGCGTGATGCACGAGGTGCGCTTCGAGCTGGGCCGCGAGTGGGTCGACCACTTCACCCGCTGCGCCGCCCAGGCGGCGGCCGACGGCTCCGGCGCGCCGGGCGCGGGCGCCCTGGGGCCAGGCGCCTCGGGCTCGGGCGACTCGGGCTCGGGCTCGGGCGGTTCGGGCTCGGGGCCGGGCGGTTCGGGGCCGGGCGAGCCGCGGGTCAGCGAGGTGCGGGTCAGCGACCTGCTGCGCTGGATCGACGAGCCGAAGCCGCGCGGCCTGGACGACAACGTCGCGCACCTGGTCGTCGCCGCGTTCGCCGAGCAGACCGACCGGGCCTGGTACCGGCACGGCGGCCTGCTCGCGACCCCGCCCGAGCTGAACGCGATCACCAGGGACATGACGCTGCGCGAGCAGCCGCTGCCCGAGCGCGGCCGACTGGGCGGCCGCCGGCGAACGCGCCCAGGCGATCCTCGGGGTACGGCCGCCGGCGCTGCTGCGCGGCCGGCTGCTACGCGGCTTCGCCGAGGAGCTGGTCGAGAAGGCACGGCCCCGCCGGGCGGCGAGCCAGAAGCTGGTCGACGCCCTGGAGACGCACGCCGCCGCACTCGGGCTCGACCCGCGCACCGGCCTCGCCGCGGCCGGCACCGCCGCGGCCGGCACCGACAGCAACGGCCCCGACAGCAACGGCGCGAACGGGGGCCGGCTGCGGACCGCGCGGGCCGCCCGCGACCTGCTCTTCGCGCTGGACGACCCCAGGGCCGGCGGCACGGAGATCGTCCGGCGGCTGGCCCGCGCCGAGCTCGCCGGCCCGGCCACGCAGCTCGCCGTGAGCATCAGCCGCGCCGACGACGTCACCGACGCGATCAGAGCGGCCCCCTGGGACGAGACCTTCGCCGTCATCGCCGGACTGCCCGAGCCCTACCGGACCGAGGCCCACGAGATCCTCGGGCTGATCCGCGCCACCGGTGCCGCCGACGAGCTGACCACGTCGCTCGCCCCGGCGCTCAACCAGGCCCGCACCAGGGCGACCACCCTGCTCCGCCGCGCCACCACGGCGCCCGTCCCGCCCGTCGATCCCATCAGGCCCGCCGATTCCATCAGGCCCGTCGATCCCACCAGGTCGAGGCCGTGGGCCGAGGTCCCGCCGGTCGGGACCGTCCCGATGAGGCGCGGCACCGGCCAGACCGGCTCCAGGCCGGCCGTCACGATCCCCCCGCCCGGCCAGGGCAGCACAACGGAGGGCGGCGCCGCGGAAGGCGGCACGAGGGCGGGCGGCACCGGAGCCGGCACGGCCGACGCGGGCACGGCCGGCACGGGCACCGCGTGGCGGTGGCGGGGCCGGGTCGGGGAGCTGGAGGAGGCGCTAGCCGAGCTGCGCACCCACGTCGGCGACCAGCCCGGCGATGTCGAGATCATCTGGCGGCCGGCGCCGTGACCCTCCTGTCGTCCCCGGGTGGCGCGGGCGGCGCGGGCGCTCCCCGGGTGACCCCGGCCGTCGTGCTGGGCCGGGTCGACCGGCTGCGGCGCGCCGCGCGGAGCAACCACGGCGGCCAGCCGCGCGTGCTGCTGGTCCGCGCCCAGCCGGACTGGCCGGTGCCGGGGGAGCTGGACGCCGGCGGCCGGCCGGTCCGGGTGGTGCCCTGCGTGTCACCGCTCGCCGTCCTCGAGGAGGTCACCCGCTGGGCGCGCGACCCGGTCGAGGACGGCTGGCTGGTGCTGCTCACCGACGCCGACGAGGAGACGCTGGGTGACTCCGTCCTGGCCCAGGTCTACCGGCAGCGGGTCGACGTCATCGAGCCGTGGCTCGCGGTCCTGGAAGACTTCGGCGCCACCCAGGCCGACCCGCGGCTACGCGCCCCCGAGTACCGCTGGGTCGCGCAGGCGCTGCTGGAGGCCCGTCCCCCGGCCGGCTGGCCGCGCCGGCCCGATGGCCTGAGCCGGCAGGACGCGCTGGCGGAGCTGGCCGCCGTCCGGCTCGGCCTGACCGAGCTGGGTCTGGGCGCCGCCGACCTGGACATCGCCACCCTGCTGCGCTGGACGACCACCCCCGGCGCGACCGAGGCGCTGCGCCGGCTCGGCGACGACGAGCGCGCCGGCCTCACCGCCTACCTGGTCGAACGGACCGGCCGCGCGGGGCGGGCCCTGTTCACCCTGGTCGCCGCCGGCAACGGCGAGCGGGCGCTCGCCCTCGGCCTGGTCTGTGACTGTCTGTGGCCCCGGCGTGGCCGCGACGCCGCCGGCCCGCCGGCACCGGCGGCGGGGGATGTCGCGGCGGTCGAGCGGGCTGCCGAGCGGGCCAGGGTCCGGGTGGAGCGTTACTTCGGCGACGTCCGCCTCGACGACACGACCATGCGCGCGTTCGCTGACGCCGTTCACGAGGTGGTGACGACGGCGCTGGTGGCGGCCCGCCCGGGCACCAGCCGGCTCGGCCTCGACACGGCCGGCGCCGCGTCGGCGACCCTGCACCCGGAGGATGCGCTCCCGGCCCTGCTCGACACCGCGGAGCGGCTGCTCGACGACCTGGACGCCCGGGTGGCCGGCGCCGCGAGCGACATCCTGCGGGCCGGGTTCGACCACCGGCTGGCCGCCGTCGCAGCCACCGTCCGCGACTTCCTCGCCGCCGCCGAGTCCGGGGCCGACCGCACGCTGCTCGCGCGGGCGGCCCGCGACGTCGTGACCGCCGTCGGATCGCTGCGCGACCATCTGCTGGCCGGTGTCGACCGTCCCCCGGTGGAGCGGGCCACGGTGGAGCGGGCCGCGATGGCCGCCCGGCTCGTCGGCTGGCTCGCCACCCAGCCCACCGGTTCGCTCGCCGCCGCGCAC
>NZ_CEVIVC010000184.1:4531-8913 GCF_982290645.1 Protofrankia sp. CiP1_Cm_nod4 | reverse complement strand
GCGTGGGCTCGCGGTGGGGCTGCGGCGGGCCGTCGACGTCCGGGCCGAGCTGGTGACCTGCGGGTATGACGGTGACGCCACGCTGGTCTGCGCGCTGAGCTGGGAATCCCGATCACGCAGGGTCAGCGCGGTGGCCACCCCGCCGAGGCCGGCCAGCGCCAGCAGCGCCACCACCACGGTGGCGAGCCGGCCGCGCCGGCGAGGCCGTGACGGGCCGGGCGGCACCGGCCCGTACGCCGGGCCCGGGCTGTGACCGGGGCTGTGACCGGGGCCGTAATCAGGGCCATGGCCCGGTGCGTTGTGTGGTGGGTGGTGATGGCCGGCCGGTGTCTGGTCCCACTGCGGCTGGTGGGCCGGTGTGTGCCCGAACCCCGGTGGCGCCGTCTGCTGGTAGGGCGCCTGGGGATAGGACTGCTGCTGGAACGGCTGCTGGTAGGCGTCGGCCGGCGGCCCGGCGGCGGGCGGCGGCCCGGCGGGCGCCGAGGTGGGCGGGGGTGTCAGTAACCACCAGCGGGCCAGGGCGGTCTCGGTCGCCCGGACGGATTCGCCCGCGTCGGCGACGTCGTGCCCGACGAGCCGGGCGACGAGGTGCGCGGCGGTCGGGCGCCGTGCCGGGTCCTTGTCGAGCGCCGTGGCCAGCACCGGGGCGAGGTGGGCGGGGACGCCGGTGAGGTCGGGCTCGGCGGTCATGATCTGTACTGCGACCGCCTCGGGCCGTTCGCCGGCGAACGGCTGGCGGCCGGTGGCGGCAAAGGCCATGCAGGCGCCCCAGGCGAAGATGTCGGCGGCGGGGCCGGCGCGCTCACCCCGCAGCTGCTCGGGGGCCATCCAGACGATGGTGCCGATCAGGGTGCCGGTGCGGGTGTGGCTGGTCGAGTCGGCCGCCCGCGCGATCCCGAAGTCGATGACCTTCGGGCCCTCCCAGGTGACCAGGATGTTGGACGGCTTGAGGTCGCGGTGGATCACGCCGGCGGCGTGGATGGCGACCAGGGCGTCGGCGAGCCCGACCGCCAGCCCGTCGAGCAGGTGCCCGGTGAAGGGCCCGCGCCCGGCCACCGCGTCGGTCAGGCTGCGGCCCTCGACGTATTCGGCCGCCATCCAGGGGCGCGGGCCGTCGAGGTCGGCGTCGAGGACGGCGGCCACACTGCCGCCGCGTACCCGCCGGGCGGCGGCGACCTCAGTGCGGAAGCGGCTGCGGAACTCCGGGTCGTCGGCGAGGCCGGGGGAGGGCACCTTGACCGCCGCCGGCCGGCCGTCCGCGCCGAACCCGAGGTAGACGGTGCCCATGCCACCGGCGCCGATCCGGCCCTGTAGCCGGTATGGCCCGATCTGTCGCGGGTCGTCGCTGGACAGTGGCTGGAGCACGCTTCTCCCTTCGGACGCCGTCCACCCGCGGCACCGGCGGCTGGCGCACCTGATTCTCCCTGATACCCGTCACCCGCTGCCGGCGCCAGGTGGCTTATGTCGATCATTCGGCGTTATCGACGTAGGGCAAAAAAATTTCTCTGGATCTCGGAAATTTGATCTAGTATATTAATGATCTCAAGGTATCAACGGAAAGATTTCTTTTCCCTTGGGGAGCTCCGCACGGAAAGGGGAAGCAGGATGTCGACCACCTCCACATCCGGCGCCACATCCGGCGCCACCGCCACACCGACGCCGACGGCCGCGCCCGTCCGGGGGTGGGCCGCCACCGCGGCCCCTCCCGCGCGCACCCGCCCGGCCGCGCGCGGCACGCTCGTCGACGCGCCCGCCGGCACGGCCACGCCCGCTATTTTTGGTCCCGCGGTCACGGCGGTCACGGCGGTCACGGCGGACGCGACGGACGCGGCGGTCACGGCGGTCACGGCGGTTACGGCGGTTACGGCGGTTACGGCGGGCGCGGTGGGCGCGGTGGGCGCGGCGGGCACGACGGGCGCGGTGGTAGCGCCGCGCGACGTTCTCGACGTGCTCGGCCGCCACGTCATCGCGGACGGCTTCGGTATCGTCCTCGATCTTGAGCGCAGCCGCGGGAGCTGGCTCGTGGACGCCCGGGACGGCCGGCGCTACCTGGACCTCTACAGCTTCTTCGCGTCCGCGCCGCTGGGGATCAACCCGCCGGAGCTGACCGGCGACCCCGCCTTCCTCGCCGAGCTCACCGCCGCGGCGGTGAACAAGCCGGCCAACTCCGACATCGCCACCGCCGCCTACGCCGGGTTCGTCGAGACGTTCACCCGCGTCCTCGGTGACCCGGAGCTGCCGCACCTCTTCTTCGTCGAAGGCGGGGCGCTCGCCGTCGAGAACGCGCTGAAGTGCGCCTTCGACTGGAAGAGTCGGCACAACGCCCAGGCCGGCCGGCCCGCCTCGCTGGGCCGGCGGGTGCTGCACCTGCGGCATGCCTTCCACGGCCGCAGCGGATACACCCTGTCGGTGACCAACACCGACCCGGTCAAGACCGACCGGTTCCCCGTCTTCGACTGGCCCCGCATCGACCCGCCGGCGGTCAGGTTCCCGCTGGACGCGCGCGGCCTGGCCCGCCTCGCCGAGGCCGAGGCGGCCGCGCTGGCCCAGGCCGAGGCCGCGTTCGCCCGCCATCCTCATGACATCGCCTGCTTCCTGGCCGAGCCGATCCAGTGCGAGGGCGGCGACAACCACCTGCGGGCCGAGTTCCTCTCGGCGATGGAACGCCTCTGCCGCGCCCACGACGCGTTGTTCGTCCTCGACGAGGTGCAGACCGGGGTGGGGATGACCGGTTCGGCCTGGGCCTACCAGCAGCTGGGCCTGCGTCCGGACGTCGTCGCGTTCGGCAAGAAGGTGCAGCTCGGCGGGGTGATGGCCGGCCGGCGGGTGGACGAGGTGGCCGACAACGTCTTCCGGGTGCCGGGGCGGATCAACTCGACCTGGGGCGGCGGCCTGGTCGACATGGTCCGGTCGCGGCGCATGCTCGAGGTGATGGCGGCCGACGGGCTGTTCGCCCGCGCCGGCGATCTCGGCCGCGACCTGCTCGCCGCCCTCGGCGGGCTCGCCGGGAAGTATCCGTCGCTGGTGTCGAACCCGCGTGGGCGCGGGCTGCTGTGCGCGATCGACCTCCCCTCGGCGCGGTGCCGGGACGACGTGGTCCGCCGGCTGCGGGCCGAGGAGAGCGTGCTGGTGCTGCCCGCGGGTGTCCGCGCGCTGCGGTTCCGGCCGGCGCTGACCGTCTCCGCGGCCGAGCTGGAGCTCGGCGTGGCCGCCCTGGGCCGGGTCCTCGCCCGCGTCCCGACTCTATGATCGGATCCCGACCGGATGACCGGATAACCGGATGACCGGATTCGGGGCTGGGTGGCCCGGGCCGCTCCGGATGATCGACTGCATGGTCCGTCAGATGATCGACTGGATGGTGAGGTCGTCGACATGAAGATCCATCAGGCGCCGCCCCGCCCGGCCGTCCCGCCGCGCCGGGTGGAGCTACTGATCGGTGACGGAGCCGGGCCCACCGGCCGGCGGCCGGCGGCGGCCCGGGCCGTGACCCGTTCGACGAATCCGGCTCACCTCGACGAGGTGGTCGCCGAGGTGAGCCTCGCCGGCCCCGCCGACCTGCTGGACGCCTGCGCCGCCGCGCGGGCGGCGGCACCGGGCTGGGCGGACGTGCCCGCGCCGGTCCGCGGCAGCGTCATCGCGAACCTTGGGCACCTCGTCGAGGCCAACGCCGAGGCGCTGGCCCGGCTGGTGACGCGCGAGGTCGGCAAGCCGCTGGCCGAGGCCCGCGGCGAGGTGCAGGAGGTCGTCGACACCTGCCGTTTCTTCCTCGGGGAGGGCCGGCGCCTCTACGGCGAGACCGTGCCGTCGGAGATGCCGGACAAACAGCTGTTCACCTTCCGGGAACCGGTCGGCGTCATGGTGGTGATCACCGCCGGGAACTTCCCGGTGGCGGTGCCGTCCTGGTACATCGTGCCGGCGCTGCTGTGCGGCAACACCGTCGTGTGGAAGCCGGCGGTCTACGCGGCCGCGTGCGCGCAGGCGTTCACCGAGCTGATCCTGCGTGCCGGGGTGCCCCACGGCGCGGTCGGGCTCGTGCCGGCCGAGGGCGTGGAGACGTTCACCGGCCTGGAGCGCGCCCTGGACGCCGGGCTCGTCGACAAGGTCGGCTTCACCGGGTCGACCGAGGTCGGGCGGATGATCGGCGAACTGTGCGGCCGGCACCTGCAGACCCCCTGCCTGGAGCTGGGCGGGAAGAACCCGATGGTCGTCGCGCCCGACGCCGACCTCGACGCGGCGGCCGCCGGCGCGGTGTTCTCCGGGTTCGCCACCGCCGGGCAGCGGTGCACCTCGCTGGGGACGGCGATCGTGCACGAGTCCGTGCACGGGGAGTTCCTGCGCCGGCTGGTGGCCGCGGTCGAGGACGCGCGCATCGGCGACCCGGT